>CANHVD010000170.1 GCA_947463775.1 Planctomycetaceae bacterium
GGCTTTTGAAATTGAAGAAGCGCGCTCGTTGAAGGAACAATCACGAGCCGAGCGCGATGCGGCGAAAGAAGCGATCGCGGTGGCTCAGGCCAATCTGACCATGGCTGAAGAACAATTGCGGAGGAATACGATCTATGCACCGTTCGATGGCGTGATTGTGCAGATTCATCAAAAACAGGGCACCGCAGTTGATGGATCGTTGCCTGTGGTGACCCTGGCAAGCCTGGATACTCTGGAAGTTGAAATGTACGTGCCCTCTGATCGTTTTGGTTCGATACGCAATGGCAGCACGGTGAAGTTATCCGCGGGTGCTCCAGTCAATTCCGAGCTGAGCGCTCAAGTGTGTTCGGTTTCTCCAGTGATCGATTCCGCCAGCAATACCTTTCGCTGTGTTCTGCGGATCGACAACACGACGGCCGGACTTCCTGCGGGCTTCTCTGTGGTTTTGACAAATGCAGATGGTCCGGAGAACTCCGAGAAGTCCGTTGCAAACAAAGGGCGCCGAGAAATCAAATAGGTTGGGGCGGCACTTAGTGCGATCAACAGCCAGCGCAGCCCGTGCTCATATTCGCCCCGGTGCTAACTGGGTGTTGACTTCCAGCTTGTCGATGATCTGGTCGTATGTTCCATTGTCGGCGATTGACTGTGGAAACGAGGACAGACGAAGCAAACGGCTGGTCGAAAACCGTGTGCGAATCATCGCGAGCAACTCGCTCTCGCGGCTTTCCAGCCCGTCGATATCCAGCAGCACACTGACTTTGCAGTGTGCCGCATTCGCTGCGATCAACTTCTTGGAAACGCTCTGAAGTTGGTTCAGTGAGGTGCCACATTCAAAGACCTGAGTGGCGGCATGACGCAGCATTTCTGCAGTCGTTTCCCGCAGCACGCGATCGTCTGAAATAATCAAAATTGCATCGTTGGAGCCCGGATACCTGACTGACCCCACCGCCGCGCGATGCACAAAGACTTCTTCGGCTGCGGCCATCGGCAATAACGCAGGGACACCAGCTCGAATGTTGCTGACTTCCTGTTCGAGAACGCTCCAGGCCGAGCCGACGGAAACTCTGGCGACTACTGGCCAGATATCGTGCGTTCGGCCTTCGGAAATGCACCATGGACCGTAACAGCAGAGCACTCGACCAAACAACATACGGCCGATCAGCTGGCCAGCGTCGGCCGCAGAATACTCATCTGAGAACGCCTGCAGCACAACCACCACGTTGGCCAGGATGCGTTCAGCAAGACCAGCGTCTACGGCTTCCTTGATGGTGTCGAACTGTCCCACGACAACGAGGTCGCGAGAGTTCTGAATCTGCCGCACGAGTGTTCGAAACTCACTGGCATGAGAACGTCCGATGATGGCAACGGCCGTGAGTTGAGATTTGCGTTCCTCGTGCATTTAAAGCTTTGGCCAATCCGTTTCCAACAGCACCGCTGGGCATGCTGAACGAGAATTCTTTCTCAGCGAGTCTCAACCGCCAACTAGTTCCCGGATGGGTCGAGCTTCTTCAGGCAGAATTCGTACGGGGCGTTCGGCCGCGTCACGAACATAGTTAGTGCTGTCGATCCCGAGATTGTGATAAACAGTCGCCAGGACATCTCGATAATGAATTGGTCGGTCGGCAGCGTAAGCCGCGGTCTTGTCCGTCGAGCCAATCACCTGCCCCACCTTCATGCCGCCGCCAGCAAACAAGGCCGACTGCACTGGTGCCCAATGATCGCGGCCAGCTTTGTCGTTGATCTTCGGTGTTCGTCCGAACTCTCCCCAGACGACGACAGACACATCCTGATCGAGACCTCGAGCATGCAGGTCTTCAATCAATGCCGATACGCCGGCATCAAAAGTTGGCAGATGACTTCGCAGGTGAGCGAAGTTGTTCCCATGAGTATCCCAGAAACCATAAGCCACAGTCACGACGCGAACCCCAACCTCAACCAGTCGGCGGGCAATCAGCAGTTGATCATTCCACGTCGGCGCGCCGTCGCCAAGATGTTTCGAGGAGCCTCGACCGTAGCGTTCTACAACGCTCTTTTCTTCGAGATCAACGTTCATTGCATCGACCAGTCGAGACGACGTCAATACGTCAAACGCACGGCTATAGCTTTCGTTCATATTGCCGACACCCGCGATGTCGGCTCGGCGACGAAAGCCGTCCAGTTCGCTCAGCAGATTGCGGCGAGTCGCGAATTGTTGAGATTCCACATATCGCAAACGCATGCTGGCCAGATCTTCGCCATCGGCTCGAACCTGATTGTACGCGCTGCCCAGATAGCCTGCTCCCGTACTGTTGTACGGACGATGTTGCATCGTCGGGAACAGATCGACAAATGCCGGAGTGACCTCATTGGTCTGCCCCTGAAGTCGAGCAACGACGGACCCAAAATTCGGGATCCCATCACGCTGCACTTCACCCATCGTGTAGCCGGTCAGGTTCTGAAAACTGGAATGCTCATCCCGCTGCCCAACGATAGAACGCACAATGGCACAACGATCCGCGACGCTCGCCAGTTTAGGCAGGAGTTCACAATATTCGATGCCGGGAACAGTGGTCGCGATCGGCTTGAACTCGCCTCGCACTTCCACGGGGGCCTCGGGCTTCAGGTCGAACGTATCCTGGTGAGGCATCCCACCGGACAGATAAACCATGATCACGGATTTTTGCCGAGTTGCGCTGGGATTCTTGCTGCTCGCTTCCGCCGCGAACAGATCGGCCAGCGACAAACCGCCAACGGCCAGTGAGCCGACCTGAAGAAAACTCCGGCGAGTCGCTCCGTCACAATACTTATGAGATGGGCCAGAAATTCTTATCATGGCTGGTACCCCGGGTCACTTCCCAGTTCGACAATTGATACGTTAGCTGTTGGGTTCGAAACAACATCTGTGATGCTTGAATGGTGTGCCTGTGTTCGCCGAGCGAACTTGTCACGCCGAGTGAGTCTTTTTTTCAAGTCAGAAGTTATCTCGGTACAGTTCCTAAGTCATGCGAGAGTCGTTCCCCCGGAGATACAACCACCGGGGCGCACTCTTCGCAGCCTTGGGATCGTAACATCCGCAGACTCGTCTGATAACTCAATTTCGCCCCGACCAGCGACATCGCAGCACTTTTGGCCGTCTCGATCGAGTAAGCGGAGTCTGCCGCATTTTCGCGGGCCAGGGCGAACTTCAGCGGGCTGGAAACGTGCATCGAACGGCTGCCAAACGAAACAAGCGCCCCATTGTTCGATCGAGCCTTGATTCTGACTGAAAATGGGCATTCTTGCCCGTCGCTGGATTATCGGACAAGAATGTCCAGCTTCCGTTTTTAGGGCTGACGAACCACGACCGCTCAATGGGCAACCCACAGCGTAATCGGGCAAAACAGGTTCTATTCGTCACTGGCCCCGTAAAATGGCCGCAGCTGAACCATTTACCGCTACTGAAGGCTGATGGTCGTCGTGCAATTCCTACATTGGACTTCGAGTGGACGGCCATTTCTTGGTGAGATGGCCGTGAGCCGCATGCAGAAGTGGATCGATTGTCCATTCCTGAATCTTGTGCGGTGGAGTCCAGTCAAACCAGTGATAGCCGTCATGCTCGGTCACGACAATATCGACCGGGCGAATGAGTTTTGCCAGAAACACCAACAGCCGTTTTTCGATCAGACCTTTACCGCCGTAACGTTTCTGATTCACCATGTAACGGTTTTCGAAGCGGAAATACGGATCAACTTCCAGATCACTGGAGGCGATTCCGGTTTCTTCCTGCAATTCACGCAAAGCGCACTGGAGCTCCGTTTCTCCCTCATCCACGTGGCCTTTGGGAAGATCCCAGCGGCGCGCGTGCTTCATCAGGAGAAAAGAATCGACTGGGTCGCCTCGAAGAATCAAAAATCCGCACGAAACAGGCTGTTTCACGCCTTTATACTCCATCATCAGTAACAGCAGACAGGTGTCTGGATCTTAACCAACCTTCGGCGATCCGGGCAGTCGATCTTACCATTTTGCGAGGAATAGATTGTTTGATTTCGTCGGAACCTTCGCGAACGACAGCTCAGGATACGGCTCTGCACACAGAGCCATGTGTTGAACGGAGTCATGCCGTAAGCAAACAGCCCGACTTCTCGCAATAGGGCGTGCCACGTAAGAGTCAGCCCTGCAGTATCTTTTGTTTAACCAATGCTCACCCCAGCGTTATTCTCCGCACAGTGTGAATTGAGGCCGCGTCACGCTCCCCCGTGGTTCGGAATCAGAGTTCGCATCACCGTTCGTATTTCGGAATATTCGGTTCGGGGACTGTCGCGATCAGTTTTGTGATAATCTCATCAATGTCCAGGCCTTCGGCCTGGGCCTGGAAATTTGTGGCAATGCGGTGACGAAGAACCGGGATGGCGACTTTGCGAACATCAGCGATCGAGACGTTTGGACGCCCGTCCATTGCGGCGAATGCTTTGGCTCCGTTAACCAGATTCTGTCCCGCACGCGGGCCAGCGCCCCAGTCCACCAGACGTTTGATAAAGTCGGGAGCGGCCGCGTCTTTGGGGCGAGTCGCTCGGACAAGCCGAGTCACGTACGTGATGATAAACGGACTGGCCACAATCTGACTGATCTGCTTCTGCAGATACAGAATTGACTTGGCTGACAACACTTTGCGAACCTCCGCGCGTTCGCCGGTTGTGGTTGCCTCAAGAATTTTTTCTTCTTCTTCGAGGCTGGGATAGTCCACTTTCACATTAAACATAAAGCGGTCCTGCTGCGCTTCAGGCAGTGGATAGGTTCCTTCCTGTTCAATCGGGTTTTGAGTCGCGATCACGAAGAATGGTTCAGGCAGTTTGTAAGTTGTCTGCCCAACGGTGACTTCGCGTTCCTGCATCGCCTGCAACAACGCGGACTGCGTCTTGGGCGGCGTTCGGTTGATTTCGTCAGCCAGCAGAATGTTGGTGAAGACAGGGCCCTCGACGAACCGGAATTCTCGTCGCCCGCTTTCACTCTCTTCCAGAACGTTGGTTCCGGTAATATCCGAAGGCATCAGGTCGGGGGTGAACTGAATCCGGCGAAAGTTCACATCCAGCAATTTGGCGATTGTGCTCACCACGAGAGTCTTGGCCAGTCCGGGAACGCCGACCAGAAGACAATGCCCACCCGTAAAGATCGCGGCCAGAATCTGATCAATGACAGCGTCCTGACCGATGATCACCTTGTGAAGTTCTTCGACCATGACTTCATGGTGTCGATGAAACTTTTCGAGGAACTCATCAAAATCTCGCTTCTCGGCCAATGGAATAATCCTTGGTGAATTCTTGAGGCACTGTCACGTCAAAGCCGTCGCCAGGCATTCGGCCACGATGTTTCAGGATTCAACAACTGATAAATCTTGTCGCCCGCAGTTCTTTTGAGGCGTTTGAAATCCTCTCAAGAGTCCTGCGTCGCGATCAAGCGGTCGCAGAATAGCGATCTGTGAACGAATTTTCCTGTCCGAAGACGCATCGTCGTTGCCGAGCGCCGGAAATGTCGATTCCATGGCTGCGAATGTCGGCCGATCCTTCAAAACATCGGGGGTTTGGGTTTGCGGAATCGTTCCGACATCTAGAATCGCAGGAATTCCATTTTGACCTGCGAAAGTGAAGCAACACCCTATGACCGATTTGAACAACATTCTGGCCGGCGCCACTCTGCCACCGGAAACTCGCGTTGTCGATCAGCAGCGAATTCAGGCGGCTGTGCGAGAAATTCTGCTGGCTGTTGGTGAAGATCCGGACCGTGATGGTTTGCTGGAAACACCGGCCCGAGTCGCTCGCATGTACGCCGAGATTTTCGGGGGATTGCATCTTGAGCCGGGGCGCCATCTGAAGAAGGTGTTCGAAGAGCAGTATGATGAGATGGTGCTGGTTCGGGATATCTCCTTTAACAGCATGTGCGAACATCATCTGCTTCCGTTCATGGGGAAAGCTCACGTCGGTTATATCCCGCGAGGAAAAGTGACCGGGCTGTCGAAGCTTGCACGTGTTGTCGATGAGGTTGCTCGTCGGCCGCAGGTTCAGGAACGGATGACTCATATGATCGCCGACCTGATTGAAAATGAACTGGCCGCTAAGGGTGTGATTGTCGTCATTGAGGCGGAACATACCTGCATGACGATTCGAGGCGTCAAGAAGCCGGGCGCTTTAACAGTGACCAGCGCGGTGCGAGGGCTGTTCCGGAATAATCTCGGCAGCCGTGCAGAAGCGATGGCTCTGATTAACGGTAAGCACTGATTGAATATCCTATGGTGGCTCTTTTTGTTCTGAAACTTGTCACCGGTGTGACTTTGATGTGGTTGCTGATGCCACGCAAGGAAGTCACCGATGGCTTCTTTCGAATTCAGATGCTCGTCGGTCTGGGGCTTTGTGTTCTGATCGCGTTGGCGGCAGATCCTTCGTCATTGATTTCAGGCGTGTCTGGAGCATCAGGCGTTCCGGTTTCTGCTGAACAGACCGTGCAAGCAAAGTCGACCGTATCAATTCTCAAAGGCCTGATGATCGTAGGCGCTGTGACGTCTTACGTCGGCCATATCGTCTGGAAGTTGGGACGACGCGGGCCGGGACGTATCACGATTTATCTGATGAGTCTCTGCTGTGTGCTGAGTCTTGCCTTGCATGCCGTCCGAGCAGACTCAAAAGTCAACACGCTGGTGCAGATCGCATCCGACTTTTCTTCGGCATCGGTGCTCGGCGCGATGCTGACGGGGATGTTGCTGGGGCATTGGTATTTGACGACACCCACGATGTCGATTCAGCCGCTGACATGGTTTGCAAAGACGCTCTTCGTCGCGGCCGTTCTGCGCATGGCGGTTAGTGCTGTAGTACTCCTGCAGTTTGGCTGGTCCGCCACTGACACGACTCACATTCTTTGGCTTAGCATGCGATTGATCGGTGGAATTCTGGTGCCCGCAGTGATTTCGTTGATGGTTGTCAGGATTCTGCAGTACCGGAATACTCAATCAGCCACCGGCGTGTTATTCGCTGGGCTGATTCTGGTCTTTATGGGCGAAATGACCGCGGCGCTGCTCGAGAGAGATCTCGGAATTCCGTACTGAAATTCTGCCGGCACGCCGCCATTTTAAGGACGATGTCGCAATTTTCTCGGAACGGCAGCAACTTAAGCTGCAGTCGATCGCCAGTTGTGTTCCTCGGGAACAGCCAGGCTGTATGCGAGCCAGCGCATGGTCATTTTGCTGTCAGCGCCAAGTCAGAGTAATCGGGACAGTGACCATCTCGGAATCTTCACCGTCTTTGGCGAAGAGCGTCAGGTTGCCCTGTTCGATGCCCTTCGTTGGAAGCTCGGAGATCGTCAGCTTGACGACCAGTTGAGTCTTGTCTGTTCCGAGCGGTTCGGTCTTTTCGATCTTCCCCACCAGTTGTGATGGAAACGTATCGATGTGAGAGACCTTCCATTTCGACGGGATCGTGAATGTGATTGAAGTCCCCACGGACTTTGACGCATCATCGCTTTGCACAATAACACGACCGGCGTCGGGGCTCAGAGACACCGCTTCATCTTCCGGGCGACGGCGGTCACCCAGAATCACAGGCACCTGAATTACAGGATAGGCTTCATCGCCGGTTGTAATCGTTACGAGTCCTCGATGTTGTCCCATCGGGATCCCATCCACAAAACGTACATCGATCGTTGTGCGACCAACGCCGTCGTTGGAGGTTTGGCCAAGCAGTTCCGCCTTGAACAGAGGCGATGAGCTAACGACAGACTGAATCTTCATTGGGTCTGCGTACCGCTCTGTTCGATGGTCATTGATGGTAATGATTGAGTGGTCAGAACTTGAGATCTTACCCATCAGCATGACGACCCGAGGTTCAATCTCAACTTGCTTTTCCGGCAACACGACTTTGTATGTGAGGGTCACCTCACGAGGTTTCGGATCCAGATACTTCACCGTCGTGATGTATTCTCGCAGCCCGGCTGGTTCGTTACGAGTTTTGATGGGAAGCATTACGCGACCTTGTTGTCCCGGTGCGATCTCCTTGCCGGTGATCTCTGGTGAAATGCAACTGCATCCGGCTTTGACTTCCTCAATCACAACTGTCGCAGCACCTTTGTTGACGAACGTAAAAAATGGAGTCAGCAACGGCTGCATCGGGATTGGGTCGAGACCTTCGTGGCGCATGTAGGTCTCAAAGACCAGAGCTGGCCGATCGATGCTCAGCGTCAGTGGTGGAGCAGTGCCTTCTCGCATTGAAAACATCGCCGCCACAAGACACGGGGCTGCCAGTAGTACCGCGATCCTGAGAAGACTGGACTTTGTTTCTCGGCCTTCTGATGGGTTACGGCCTGAGTTTTGTGGGCTCGAGGGATCTGACATGCGGCAACCTTCCGTGGTAGAGACCAGATTTTTTGACGTGCCACTGGTGCGTTCAGTTCAACTTTTGGGCGGGCCGTCTAACCTATGTGCCTGAGATTAAAGAGTCTGTTGATTCCGGAAGGCTACCGCCTGCCCCGAAATCGATCAAGACGCGGTTTCCGCAAACACCCGCTCCCGAGGTACTTATGACGATTTTCAAGTCGACTCGCCGTTCGTTTTTTCATGCCGCCGCTTTACTGGTTTCGCCTTTTGTGGCCGGATCTTCGCAGGCTTTTGCTGCAGATCCGCAACCGCCACTGATAGCCTACGTGGGAACATTCAGTTCTCCGTTGAAGGACACGTTGCCTACTCAGGTTGATCTGCCGCCGGGAAATGGACGCGGAATTCATCTGTTTGCAGTCGATCGTACGACTGGAGAACTGGAGCCGGGCGGGATCGTGGAAATGGGAACCAGCCCCAGTTGTCTCGTGGTGAATTCAGCTGGGACTCACATTTATTCAGCTAACGAAACCGACCGTATCGGAGCTGATAAGGAAGGTACCGTCAGCGCGTTTTCGATCAATCCAAAGACGGGCGGTCTGGAGCTGCTGAATACCGTTCGCTCAGGCGGTGCTGGTCCGACGTATGTCAGTATTCATCCGTCTGGAAAGTTTCTCCTCGTTGCCAACTATTTCGGTGGCTCTGTGTCTGTGATTCCAATCCTTCCCGACGGACGACTCGCGGAGCCATCCGATGTGAAGAACGATGCGGGGCCGATTGGCCCCACGAAGGCGGTAAACGCACCTCCGGGAAGCTTTGCGTTCAGCGGCCACGATCGAACTCACGCGCACATGATTCAGTCTGATCCATCGGGGCGATTTGTGCTGCACGTTGACCTGGGAACAGATCAGATTCTGATCTGGAAGTTTGATGCCGAAAAGGGCAAGCTCAGCCCGGCTGAAACTCCGTCGGTCTCGTTGCCGCCCGGCGATGGACCTCGACACTTTCACTTCCATCCAAACGGTAAGTGGTTCTATTCGATTCAGGAAGAAGGCTCAACGCTTGTTGTCTTTGACTACGACGCCGAAAAAGGCTCGTTGTCTGCTCGGCAGACAATTTCAACTTTGCCGAAAGGCTTTAAGGGCAGCAATTTCTGTTCGGAGATTCTTGTCTCAGCCGATGGCAAATTTGTCTATGCTGGAAATCGTCTGCATGACAGCATCGGTATTTTCTCCGTTGGTGAGAATGGTACTTTGACGCACGTCGCCGACGAATGGACGCGTGGCAATTATCCTCGCAGCTTTAACTTTGATCCGACCGGAGAGTTTCTGTACTGCTGTAATCAGCGAGCTGACAACGTGGCCATTTTTAAAGTCAACAAGACGACCGGCGAGCTGGTCTTCACGGGCAATTATGCAGCGGTCGGCAATCCTTCAATCATCGTGTTTCACGAGTTAGCCGGGGCGCGATAAGCACGCCTGAGAAGAATCGGTGCGGGCTCCCAGGCATCTTTAAGAATGCATGAAGACTAAA
>CANHVD010000171.1 GCA_947463775.1 Planctomycetaceae bacterium
ACGGTGGCATCTTCGGAGCCCTCCTGTTGCCCCACAGCTAAAGCACTGGCAGTTTCCAGCAGCTTGCCTTCGCTGTTGTTGTAAAGTTCCTCGTTAACGGTGGTCCAGTCAGTAAGCCCGGTCCGAATCGGATGTGAGGGGTCACTGAAGTTCACATTGATCGGAGTTTGGCGCCCGTGGCCGGTCGTCTGCAATCCCGTAAATTCAAACCAGGGCGTCACAGCTTTGGGATAGCCCTCGCTGCGATAACTATGCATGCCACAATGCAGCAGCACGGCTGGCAGTCCCTGTCGATGCGGCTCCAGAATTCGGTCGATGATGGCCAGATCTTTGACATCGGACGAGCATTCATCGTGAATGACCACGTCGAATCCATCGGCCCAGTCGGCCTTTTCGTAAACAGGATTCATATGGCCTGTGGACGTATCCTTGTCCAGCGCAAGAACGAATTCGACATGGGCTCGTTCGGCAATGCCCTTCGCCAGAAAATCTTTCTGGGCGTTGTAATCGTGGCAACAACCGCCCAGAACGAGCAATGCGCGGATCGGCTTAATGTCGTCCGCGAAAGTCACGCCAGGGCTGAAAACGAAGAGGCAAAGCAAAACGAGACGAACTCTGAACGACTGAGATGGTGTGGGGGTCATCGCACGAACTCCTGAAAACGTGAAACAATTCGAGTCCCACATTCTGAGCGACGCAACGACGAATGCAAAGCGGACGTGAACTATCCTGCGCAGGAATTCCGTGACGCCTCAACTCCGTTTTGATCCAAGAGGCCCAAACAAAACCTAGACAGGCACCTTTGGCGGTCGCTTGCCTCAGTGATTCCTTGCTCTCGGCTGGAGCCAGTCCCGGTTTTTTCAGGCGTTCCAGGTTCCTGACTTCTTTCACCCAATCTCGACCAAATCCACTGTTCCTCGTGCCACTCGTGAAAACAGTTCTTCGCTACTCTGAATGTCCGCCCGAATAACTGACGATTCATCAGAACATTTCGGAGACCTCATTCGAGGAGGCTCACTACTAAGGCCACATAACGCCGTAATGCCAATACCAGTCTTCATAATTCACGACTGGAATTACGGGAGTGGGCGGCGGCAAATACAGGAATGGGTTCAGTGTTGCAGATGCGAGAATTGTTGGAGGTGGTGTCAGTGTTGGCGGTGCATATGTCATCTGATCATCGATAGTTGGAAATACCGGCACAGTCGCCAATGGATTTGTGCCAATTGGCCCAACGGGATCCGAAATCACTGATCCAAGCAACCTCACCGAGACTGCAGAGATAGGAGTCGCATTATTTGAAACCGCGTTGATCCGCACAAAATACTTCCCCGGAGTCAGCAGCACATTGTTGGAAGTCTTTGTTTCATTTCGGAATGAAACAATGCGATGAACCTCACGCCCTGTCACATCAAAAATCGTCACCTGAGTGGCGATCAGTTGGCTGGCATTTGAACGAGTCGACTGCAATGCAAAGTTAAACAATGTGGTACGGCGAAGTGTTAACTCTTTCAGAACTGTCGGCGACGACGCGCTCAGCGTGCCCTGAACCATGTTGACTTGCTGTTCAGCAGCACCTGAGAATCTTACCTTCAGGGTGTAGTTGCCGATGCGATAACGTGTCTGCCCGCTTGCTGCAGCCACACGAGCGTACCAGATTCTATTCGGGGTCAGATTCGAAATCTGGTAGGTGATCGTTCCGTTGGAATTGCGCAGCACCGTGGCAGGAACTGGCTGAAGTTTATCGTTGTAGACGATCAGTGACGGCTGCAGCTTTCCGATCTCTACCGCATCAACCGTGACGAGCATGACGTTACCAGCCGGAACAACCGAGGGACTCTTCCATCCATAAAAATCAATATCTCCTGAATCCGAGATCGTTCCGTTTGTTTCGTAATGAAGACTATCGATGTACCCGGGAGTCGTCTTAAGAATAGTTGCGGTTAATGTAGTTTCGTTGGTTCGCAGATCGTTCACGAACTGCCCGGCAATTCCTGTGCTCAGCAATACCGCAAGATCGCTCTGACGCACCGTCTCCAGCTTCTTCATCACCACTTCAGTAATTCGAGCTGCGCTGACGGTATTGATGCTGTTGAATTTCGAAACAATCGCATAGCCGCCGACACTGTAGCTGCCCGTTGGTTGTGCAGAGGAGACTTTTACGTATACGAACCGATCCAGCGTCGGCAGCGTCAGTGTCAAATCCTGGCCCGGCGTTGTTGCTGCGGCAGAAGAAATCAAAACCCCTGAACGATCAAAGATCTCCAGCTTTGGCTGCAGAAGACTCACTCCGGCGGTTCGCAATGAGATCGAAACAGATCCCGAATAAAAATCCACTTTGTCCAGCGTGTAATAATCAACATCTGTGGCCGTTGAAATATCACCATAGTTGATCAGCGGTACGAGGCCGGCATAACTGCCGTCTCGCAGTCTTGTGGCATCTTTTTGCTGATTATTCGCTTTCACCAACTCATTCAGATCGATTCGAGTACCGTGCAGAGATCTCAGTGCGGCGATATCCGCAGCTGTCGGCTGAGCAACCGTGAGAGGATTATTGCGTGGATACATAGGAGAAACGGGGTCCGTGCTGTGCTCAAGCCCCAGCACATGACCAATCTCCTGCATGGCCACCGCCTTAAACTGCGCAAGGCTCGCCGGCTTGAACTGACTGTTGAAAATAATCTCCCCGGCCCACGTACCGGCAGCAGCTCCTGTATGAGGAACAGAAACCGCATAGACTTCCCGAGACATGTTAATCGCCCCGATGCGGATATCACCGAACCGAGTATCGCCCTGTGTTTCCCCGGGAACACCAAAATCCTGGCCACCATCACTCACGATTCCAACATTCAGATTCGCGTTGCGAGTCCATGTCTGAAAAACTTCCTGTATCCATCCACGCAACTGAGATGGCGTTCCCAGCGAAGAAAATGTCTGGTTAAAGTTACTCCTCTGCGCAGCGATCTTTGTTCCGTCCGGCGCTATGCTGGCGGTGAGATCTTCCGCGTTGTCCCAGCCTACTCCCGTCAGCAGCTGTCTGCTTTCCAATGATTCAGCGACAACGAGGCTCGCCACATCGATTGTGGACTTCCCGAACTTTCTTCGATCACTGCCAGCAGGAGCCATGGATCGAAAAGCCAGGGAAATTTGTCGAACAAGATTGTGGACGGAACTGAACATGAATGCCTCTTCAGAAACGCAAATTGAGCCAATCTCAAACTGTACTCAAACTAACATCACAGCTTGAATACAAAGTTGGACATACTCATCCGCCAAAATAACTTTGCCGTACGCTTATCCAAATACCAAAGCCACACGTTAAGCCTGCAGGTCCCCTGCAGTCGGCTTCGAAAATATTATCCGGGGTCAGATTGCCAGTACCTCCTGTTTTCCGGCCACATCTCACCAGTTTTCCCTGGAACACCATTATCACTGACTTTAAAGCGCATGGGAACCCCTTCCACAATCGGGTTATCCCTGTGGGAAGCGAAAGCCGACACCGAAATCCGCCACGAAAAAGAAGAAATTTCGCGACGACCTCAATATCCAACGATCAGGGAACCGGACGAACGAGCGTACGCGCGGCCTGAAGGACTTCTGAATACTGTGGCAATGGCCTGATCGCAGCCAAATCGGGATCCGAAGCAGCTACCGCTAACAGAGTCGCATCCTCCCTGAGACTCTCTGCAAGAGACTTCAAGGCATCGACCCGGTCAGACTCTGATTGCGTCGACGTTAAGGAGTAGACGCAGGCGACCATGTAAATCAACAAAGGGTCGCTGGACAACTTTCGAGCCTCCACAGCATCCTGGATCGCCTCAGCACGTCGCCCCGCGCGGGCGTGTAGAACAGCACGTCCAGCCCAGAGATAGGCATCTTCAGGATGATAAGTCAATGCCTCACTGATCACTCGCGCTGACTCATCGGGCTGCTTCAGGTACTCCGACAGCACCATCGAAAGATTCCGATAGCCATCATGCGATGTCGGATTAAGTTTCATCGCTTCAAGAAAGTCAGCCTGAGCCATTTCAGGTTGATTTGGCAGACGAGCCAAACCACGAGCAACCCAGCTGCGATCGTCCTTCGGTGTACGACTTAAACCCTCCTCAAGATCCTTCTCAGCGGCTTCCTGATTTCCCAGTTGTTGATGTACAGCGGACCGCAGGAACCAGATTCGTGTTTCACTAAACTCATGTTGAATGGCAACATTCAGATCCTCCAGAGCTTCAGGAATTCTTCCAGCAGCCTGGCAGGCCATCGCTCGAGCCACACGAGCCTGATCAAGATTGGGATCAATCTCCAGAACCCGACTGAAGTCACTAATGGCCTCCGAATACTTCTTGCGAAGAAATCGACCGGCTCCGCGCTGATACCATGTCTGGGCGATGTTTGGTTCAAGAGCAATCGCTGCCGTCAACAATGATTCCGCGGCCTCGTGATCTCCCTGGAGCCGTTCCATGATCCCACCCAGAAACAAGATCGGAAAACGATCTGGATAACGATCACTTAAGACCTGCAGCAGTCCCATGGCTTCCGCAAATCGATGATCGAAGACCAGCTGTGTTGCCTTTAAATAGTCATCGACGCTGTCACTCTTACTCAAACCGGAATCGTCAGAATTTTGAGTTGCGGACTGCTGCGTAACACTTTCTGAAGCATCCCCGTTGCTTTCAAGTTTCTTCAAAAAGAGCGTCAGTTCCTGAATCTCGCGACTCAGCCGAAGAACCTCGTCGCCGGAAATGGCCATGGAAAACCGGGCCATCGCAACTTCTGATTCGCTCGGACTGTTAACACCGAACGGGGTAAGTGCAGACTTCAGGTTTTGCACGGCGAGATCACGAGAGCCGTCGCCGATGGCCGCTGAATACGCCACTGCGTGAAGCTGCGGAACCTGCCGAGTGAACTCACCGTACTGCTGCCTCAGTGAAACAATCTGCAGTTGATGTTGACCCTGCCACCAAAGAGTTCCCATGCCCAACAACGCCGCAATGCTCAGCACAACAACACCGGACACTGACGCAATTCGCGGATGTCGGCGGCCCCACTTGCGCAGTCGTTCGCCCAAAGATCTGTTGGCCGCATATCGAAATGGCAGATGATGCAAATGCCTGTCCAGATCGTCAGATAATTCCTGAGCTGTCTGGTAGCGGTGTGCAGGATCCGGTGCCAGACATTTTTGAATGACCGACTCGGCATCGACAGACAGCCGCGGCACGATCCGACGTGGAACAATTGAGGCGGCCCATCTTTCCGCAATCATTGCCTTTCGATCGCCCTCATTCTTCGAGAAAGGCAGACGACCGGTCAGCAATTCAAACAGAATAACGCCCAGTGAATACACATCGGACGCCACGTTGACGCTGCGAAATGAATCGATGGAAGCGATCTGTTCAGGGCTCATGTACGGCAATGTGCCGCCAGCGATTTCATCCGTTGCCAGCGAGTCTTCGGCTTCCGCTGCAAGGTTGAAGTCGAGGATCATCGGCTGGCCATCTTCCGTCAGCAAAACGTTGGCCGGCTTCAGATCACGATGGAGTATCCCTTTGGCATGAGCATGCTGCAGACCTTCTGCCAGTTGCCGAACAATCCACAATGCGGACTGCTCGAGATTCAGCCCCGCCAACGGAGATCGAGAAGCACTCATCAAAGTTCCCGACTCACTGCCGGCCGGATCTTGACGCTCCGCCTTCGCTTTCCCGGGCAATGAGGTCATGGCCAGCAGTGTCTTCGAATCACAGGCAGTGACCGTGCTCAGCAATGAGCCGCCATCTTTGGGTTGAGTCGAAGACCTCAATGTTTCAATGACATCTTTCAGAGTCGCCGAGCCAAACCACGGCATGCACAACACGGAATGCTGCTGATATTCATGCACAGAGTAGATTGGAACAATATTCGTATGCTGCAGCCGCGCCAGACGCTCCGCTTCTCGAAGGCGCACCGAAGAAATCTTCAGCACAACAAGACGTCCCGAAAGTGACGTCTGACGTGCCAGATAGACTCGGGAAAACGTGCCTCGGCCCAACTCACCAACAATTTGAAAATCCAACAATAACTCACCTGGAGACAAACGGATTCGCACACCAGAATCCAGTTCGGTCTCGGCCGTCTTCTGTGAGTTCGCAGCGGACTTCGGCCACTGACTCGTGTCGACATTGTACTTCCGCGCAAACACTCCTGAGTCGACCGGCTCAGCCGACATCAACCGCAATCGATACTCCTCAAAGGCCAGTGGAGCGAGAAGCTTCGGTGAGACGAAAAGTTCAGGATACTCTGCTCGATAATCTTCGAGAGCGAGCGGAATTCCGTTACGAAAAGAACGATCCATCTCTACACGGATCAGCTCCTGCAACACTCGCAGCCGAGAAGGATCATCCTTCGTCGGAAGAAAGTCACGAATACTGACAGAGCGTCCTGATGCACACGCGTCTTCGTAGGATTCTATAATATCTTCTATACCGCCAAACAGGCTCTCGGCACCGCCAGTCATTCCTGCTCGCTCCCGGATCGGGGTTCTTCCTGAATCTGCTTCTGCAATAACTCTCGAAACTTTTGCAATGTTCGTTCTACTGTTCTATGCGAACGCTTTGTCGCCTGAGCAATCTCATCAACCTGAGCGCCTTCCATTCGCATGGTGACGATCTCCTTTTGACTGTCATTGAGGTTCAGCAGAATCTCGTCAATAACCATTCGCAATGTTGTCGCCGCCATCTGATCAGCAGCCGGAGGATCAACTGATTCCCCAGCACCAACCAGGGCCGTAGTCCGCCCCGCGTTTCGCTTGGCAGCTCGATGAAAGACAGCGGCGTCTCTGATCTTGTGAAGTCCGATAACCAGAAAGAGCTTCCAGATTTCTTCGCCATCCGGAACCTCGTAATGTCCTTCCTGAGCACGCCGAAAGAACGTTCGAAACACGGACTGCACAATATCTTCGGCATCAACTCTTGATTTCAGATCCTGCCCGGTCTGAGCCGTCGCCAACCCATGCAGTCGCTTCGCGTAGCGGAGGTACAGACGGGTCGCTGCGTCCTGCTCCCCCTTACGAAGGCGACGCAGCAACGAACCATCAGACGGCTCAGATGCGGAATTGTCGGTCACTGGAGATCCCCCGGAACAGAGTCATATCACGATATACAACTCTTAGAAGGGTAGCTGCATTTCTGCCGACAACCCGCCTCAAAATCTCAGGAACTTCCCTGAATATCAGGCTTTTGAAGAACTTTGGAAAATTCTTTGGCGGATGTGCTCAGCGGATTTCGCTCCTTCTGGCAGAGGACGAGAAGACGCGAAATCTCTCGTCAGGCTGAATTGCCGCAGAATCCCGCGGTGTTTCAATTTTCAAACAATGCTGTTTCCTGAAGTCACCAAATCCGGAGTTCAAAAAATGAGTATTCTTCGTCGTGCCATTGTGATGCTGATCGTTGCCGGTGTTCTTTCCAGCGCTGCTGATGTTTTTGCTAAGGGACCTCGAACCCTTCTGAACGCCACACTGAAACCAACGGCTGCAGGCCCTGCCGTCGCCAAAGGAAAAGCCAAGTTCGACCAGTCTGCCAGCCGAACAAACTTCTCTGTCGAAGCCGAGAACCTTCGCGGCCTCAATGGTCTGACGGCATCATTCTTCGTCAACGGAACTCAAGTCGGCAGCACCGTCATCACTCTCGGCCGAGCGAAGCTTGAACTGACAAATGAGCGAGGCGGCAGGGTTCCAGCTGTCGCAGCAGGCTCCAAGGTCATGATCAACGTTGGCCTGACAACCATCCTGAGTGGCAGCTTCTGATTCGTTGGCCAACGAAGAACGCCCCTGAGATTCCTCAGGGGCGTTCTGCATTTAACGATCTTCTGTTTTGTTGCCGCAGCTTATTTACTGTGGCAAACGAGCTGTCGACACAAACGGAAATGTCCCGGTGCAGGCTCGCATAAACTCAACCAGGTCGATCTTCTCCTGTGGCGTCAACTTGAGCGGTACGATCTTGTCGCTCAGCCATTTATTCTTGTCGCCACCCTTATTGTAGTGTTCGACAACCTCTTCCAGAGTCTGCAAACTTCCATCGTGCATGTAAGGAGCTGACAACGCAACGTTGCGAACGGTTGGCGTCTTAAACGCACCCTTGTCTTTTTCGACTTTGGTTTCAGCAAATCGGCCGAGATCCGGCTCCTTCGCAGACATGCCAATTCCGAGGTTATGGTACTGCTCGTCAGCCAGGTTGGCTCCGACATGACACGCCGTGCAACCGACTCGCTTACTGAAGAACAGATCAAATCCTCGGACCGCACTGTCTGACATCGGATTGGTCTGAACCTGAATCTGAAGCTGCTCATACTGAGCATAAGTGTCCGGTGAATCATCCTTCAGCTCTGCCAGGTCTTCTTCCGCCAAAGAGGCAAATCGCCTGTAGGCTTCGTAATAGTCATAAGGTGAAGGCCCTGTAACCAGACTTCGCTCGAAAGACGCAATCGCCTTACCGACGCCTTCGATGGTCAACCCTTCGCCAGGGAAGATCTTTTCGAACTGCATCGCGTAGCCTGGGATATCCTTTAAAGCTTTCACACAGGCTTCGTGTGTATATCCCATTTCGATCGGATTCTGAATCGGACCAACCGCCTGAGCTTCCAACGAGTCAGCTCGCCCGTCCCAGAACTGTGCGCCGCTCAGAATACGGTTGTAGCTCACCGGTGAATTACGGCCGCCTTTCTGGCCGTTGATGCCTACACCGGTCGCGGTGTGGCGAGAATAACCTTCCTGAGGATGATGGCATGAGGCACAACTGACAGTATTGTCGGCAGACAATCGCGTGTCGAAGTAAAGCTGTCGGCCCAATTCGATCTTGGCACGAGTCAGAGGATTCTTGTCGAGTCCCTTAATCTGCGATTCCCCGAGACTCATGCCGAGAGGCAGGGTCACCTTGAGAGGCTCATGATTGACCGGATTTGCCAGCCACTCTTCAATCTGCTCATTCGTCAGCGTTCCCGTTCCGGGAATACCAGAAGTCAGCGTATCGTCTTCTCCCAACACAACACTTTCTTCAGCCGCCGCCAGAGTGGCCGACAGGGCCACACATAACCCGGACGCCACACAGAGTGATCGCCACAACGTCTTCATCTTCGTTCTCCGTGAATGTTCAAACTAAATACCACTGTCAGCACCAGTTCACACAGCAGTGACGGAAGCCAATCGTGCCGCAGTCTGCCTCAGATCCTCTACCAACACCAACCGGACGGCGAAGAAAATCCCTGACAATCTGCCACATATTGGGGGGACCGAACCTTAACTCGGACCTCTGCCTTTCGCGATTGTAGACACTCGGCCCGTTCGTTCCAGGCACTAGGTATCGAGGCGTGCTTTGGGCCCCGATTATCGCATCAGAAAGAATGCCGCCGCTCCGACCACCGACGCCAGCATTATCAAAGTCACGACAATTGTAAGGCGACGACGATGGTCCTGCTCCTGCGTCAGATTAATCAGCCGCAACTGGGTTTTGCCGCCAAAGGACAGTCGACTTCCATGTCTTAATTGGCAGTAGGCTTCCGCCGAGCCATTCACGTAAGTTGGGTGAATGCGGGATTCCTGACGAAGCTGCCAATTCTGGCCATTGAACTCGATCCAGCACTGGGTCGCGTCTACTTTCTCGTCCGGCACACGAACGTCAGCCGAATACCCCGAACCCACAAGATTCCGACTTTTCACCAGGGGAACACGTTGTTTACTGCCTTTGAACTCCAGCCGCCAGCCGGACGGGGCAGGGCCCTTAAATGCAACAGGACGAATCGGAGCCGTCGACGATGGCCTTGGAGATTCCGATCGAACTGATTCCGAATCATTCGATCGGAGTGGCGGAGTTTCGAT
>CANHVD010000172.1 GCA_947463775.1 Planctomycetaceae bacterium
AACGAACTGGTGATTTGACGGCCAGTTCGTTCGTCGCGTTAATGCACCTGGACATCAATGCCGCTGAAGCTTGATCCTCTTGCCACACGAGTGCCGAGCATAGATGCTCATCGCTGCACAGACTGTGAAGACAGAGCGTTGAGCTGCATTTCTGAGATGTCGGAAGTACTCGTGAACAACGTCTGTATGGTGCTTGCTGCCTGATTCACTGTCAATGTGCTCGCTGCAACGCTGACGACGTTTGGGATTATCTAGCCTTTGCGGCGGCTGGCTGCAGTTCCTGCTCAATCTCGCCAAGGGCCTTCAGAACAGCGGCTTCATGCTGGCCCACGACTCGCAGTGTCTCGGAAGCCTCTGAATCACCAGCGGATTCAAGTGAAGTGACCCCGAGGGAAATACGATCACAGATTAGCTTCTGGCTGTGTCTCAGGCGACCAATCAGGACATTCAGGCCCAAAAACTGTTGATCAGTGTACTCGGTCGGAAATGAACCGAAGTCGATGTGATACTCGCGAGCAGTCAGCAGGCTGACGATTTCGCCGACATCCTGTCGCTGGCGAGCGGCCAGCACACGAACCTGCTCTTCGATTGCGGTGGCGTCAAGACGTACCCACGGCCATGACTCAGACACGTATTGCAGAAAACTGCACGACATCTGGATCAGCGTATTGTTCAGAAGGATCTCGTTGTCCTGGCAGGTCATTTCCGAACTCGATATGCAACAAAAGAACTCTGAACGGTGACAAACACGCTAAACAGTATCAGGGGGTTGGCAACTGGGCAATTGCCTGAGCCGCGTCGTTCGCTGTCTGACTCATCATGTGAGGCAGAACACCCAGCAGTAGCACAAACACAGCCAGGGTTACCACGAAAGCGGACTCCCATGAAGCCAGGCGAACCGGCACTGGTCGAGCATCCGCAGGGCGGGCTTCAAGAAACATTGTTCGCAACACTCGAATGTAGTACACGAGGCTGAAAACCGTGTTCAACGCTCCAAAAGCGACGACCACATACATGAATCCATGAACCTCTCCTGCTTTGAAAGCAGAAGCAAAGATAAACAGTTTTCCAACAAAACCACCGAATGGAGGCATCCCAACCAGGCTGAACATACAGATCAGCATCACGATGCACAGCGTTGGCGATTGACTAATCAGCCCTTTGAAGCTGTCAACTTCTTCGCTGAATGTGTAATTGCGAGCAATCGCGATAACCGCAAACGCTCCCAGATTCATGAAGAGGTACACAACGAGGTAGTACAGCAAACCTTCAATCGACTGGTTAATGTTCTCAGTCAGAGTTGCCGCCTGAGGACTATTTTTCAGAACCAGAAGGGCGGCCACGGCCATGACCATATAGCCCGCATGCGCGATCGTTGAATAAGCCAACAGACGCTTAAGATTTGTCTGCGTGTAGGCTGCAAGATTGCCGAAAGTTGTCGTGATACAGGCAATAAAGCCTAAGCCAAGTCCAAAGGAAATCATTAATGACTCGGTACCTTTAGCTCCGGACAACGCCAGGCAGAATCGCACCAGAAGTCCAAATGCACCAGCTTTGGATGCCACTGAAAGGAAGCCCGCGACTTCCGCAGAAGCACCTTCGAAAGCATCCGGACACCAGAAATGAAACGGCACCAGCGATAACTTGAATGCAAGACCAACCATGACCAGCATGGTGCCGAGTGCAACAGTGCGAACTTCCGGATCCTTCAGTCCACCAGAACCCCCAGCGGCCGCCTCAGCCAGTCGCTGAGACAACATGGACATATCAGTCGTTCCAAGGACACCACCGACAAGGCTGATTCCGTACAACATCACTCCGGCAGCGCCAGCACCATAGACGACATACTTCAGAGCGGCTTCACTGCTAACCTTGCGTCCCTTCAGGAATCCCACCATGGCGTAGCTTGGAACGCTGGTCATTTCCACACCAATAAACAGCATCAACAGATTGTTGGCACTGGCCATCAGCATCATGCCGATCGTTGCACCAAACAACAGTGAGTAAAAGTCGGGGCTGTCTTCTTCGTCCGGAATACCAGTGAGACTAGTCAGAGCGACTGTCAGCAGTAGAAATAACGCGAGGAACCCGCGAAAAAACACAGTAAAGGAATCATGAACCAGCAGGCCCGTGAAAATATGCGTCGTGACTACGGCATCTTTTGCATGCAGGGCATCAAACTGCTTGTAAGCCAGGAATGTTGCGACGAGCGCTCCAACCGTTGCCGTCAGGCAAGCCGGGATCAACCGATCAAGACCAGACAGCCGCATTAGCAGCATCAGGACAATCGTAGCGCTCAGGCATAGCTCGACGCCAAAGCGAGGAATCGACTGAGTCGTGTCAGTGATCAGCGAGTTGATAAGATCAGTGAACAGCATTGCGACACTTACCGACAATGGAGAAAACAAACCGGGGTCACGAAACCGTCAGCACTTATCGCTGAGCCTGCAACTGAGTCACCTGAGCTGCAGACTGCTGATAGCCTGATTCTGCTGCTTTTGACATGGATGTGATCGAAGGTTCCATGATGTTAAACAAAATTGCAGGGAAGATTCCAAACACGATCGCCAAAGCCAACAACGTTACAGCGATGCTTGTTTCTCGCATGCTCATCGGAGTCAAATCTTCTGGATGCGGGCCTCGATATTCTGCCCCGAGGTACACTCGCTGCATTGCCCACAGAATATATCCGGCTGTCAGAATCACACCTGATGCCGCCACGATCGCCAGAACCCAGCTGAAGTTCCATGTGCTGAGCACAACAAACACTTCGCCAATGAAACCACACAGCCCCGGCAGACCAAGGCCAGCAAAAAACAGCCCGGCAGACAGTCCGCTGTACAGCGGCATCTTGCCCATCAAGCCACCGAAGCGATTCAGATCGCGATGGTGAACTCGGTCGTAGATCACTCCAACCATAAAGAACATGCCGGCTGAAGAAATTCCGTGGGCAATCATCTGGAACATGGCACCATTCAGCCCCATCTGCCAGTAGTCCATCCCAATCGACTGACCGTTGGCTTCATTCACTTTCCAAACGGCCAAACCCAGCAAGACGTATCCCATGTGGCTCACTGAGCTATAGGCGACAAGTCGCTTGAAGTCTGTCTGAGCCAAGGCTGCGAACGCACCGTAGATAATGCTGATCACACCAATTGCCACCATCGTCCAAGCCCAGTACTGTGCTCCGTAAGGACACAGCGGGAACGCAATGCGAATAATGCCGTAACCACCCATCTTCAGCAAAACACCTGCCAGAATCATACTAATCGGCGTTGGTGCTTCGACGTGAGCGTCAGGAAGCCAAGTGTGAACTGGAAACGCTGGCAGCTTAATTGCAAAGCCAATGAACAGCATCACGAAGGCTGTGATCTGAAGCGAAGGACTTAGTAAGCCACCCTTCGATGCTGCGTCCGCCAGGTAGATAAGATTAAATCGACCACCAGGATCCGGAGCGTTGAAGTAAAACATCAGCATTGCAACCAGCATCAACACGCTGCCCGCAAGCGTATACAAAAAGAACTTGATCGCAGCGTATTCTTTTCGTGGTCCACCCCAAACGCCGATCAGGAAGTACATCGGCAGAAGCATGACTTCCCAGAACACGTAGAACAGGAAGAAGTCGAGCGATAGGAATACGCCCATCATGCCTGACTCAAGCATCAGGAAGAGAACCAGATAACCCTTCACGTGCTTGGTGATGCTCCAGCTTGCTCCCATGGCCAATGCACTGACCAGTCCGGTCAGCAGCACAAGCGGCAGGCTGATTCCGTCAACACCCAGACGGTAGTAGACATTCCATGTGGGAATCCACTGCTTGGCGACTTCAAACTGAATGCCACTGGTGCCTTCCTGGAAATCACCCCAGAGCATCAGGGTTAATCCGAAGGTGACCAAAGTCGTTGCCATCGCAAACAGTCGCATCGCCTCGGAGTTCTTGCTGTCAAACAAGAGCGCCAACAGCAAGGCACCGATCGTAGGGACAAAAATGATGGCTGAGAGAAGAAATTCAGGATTCATCGTCTGATCACAGTCTGACTAAAACCGTCGGATGGACGGCGAGAAACTGAAATAGGCCGCAAGAAATCACTAACCAGGGAAGGTCGTGAACAGAATTGCAAAGAGTGCCACAACACCGACCACAATAAACATTACATACTGACGAAGACGCCCCGTCTGCACTACTCGCAGCGAACGCCCGACAGCAAACGTGGAACTACCCAGCAGATTCACAAAACCGTCCACAACACTTTCATCGAACAATCGATCCCATTTTGACACAGCAATCATAACCTTTGCGGAGCCATGAATGATGCCATCGAAGATCGTGCGATCAATCCAAGTGCAGAACTTTCCGATAATGTGAGCCGGCTTCATAAACAGGGCATCATACAGTTCATCGAAATGCCACTTGTTAACAAGGAAGCCGTGCAGGCCAGAAAGCTGTCGCTTCATTTCAGCAACATTCACCATCGTAGTTCCGTACAGCAACCAGGCGATCAAAGTCCCACTGGCCGCAGCAATAAGAGCATAAGTCCCGGCTTCAGCGTGAACAGCATGCACAGCGTCATGACCCGGCAGTGTTAGAGTGCTCGCTCCAGCAACCGCCGCAACTCCATGACTTACATGAGACGGCTGATCTCCAGTGATCAACAGAAACAGAGGTCCTTGTTCTCCGCCAACCGCACAGAACGCCGCCAATACCGAAAGCACCAACAAAGGTACCGTCATAATGAGCGGAGATTCATGGCAATGGTCGTAAACATGCATGTCACGTGGTTTACCCGCAAAGGTGTAGAACCAAAGTCGGAACATGTAGAAAGCAGTAATCCCCGCAGTCAGCAATGGCATCAGGAACAGCAGGAAGTGCGAAGGATTGGCCTTAACAAAGGCCAACGAAGTCGCAACCACGGCATCCTTTGAAAAGAAGCCAGAGAACGCGAAAACACTGGAAAGACTAATCAGCCCCGGAATGGCAAGGCCGCTAATCGCGATCACGCCGACCAGCATCGTAAAGGCGGTGATTGGCATCTTACGCCACAGACCGCCCATCTTTGGCATTTCCTGTTCATGATGACAGCCATAGATCACGCTGCCCGAGCACAGGAACATCAAAGACTTGAAGAAGGCGTGAGTCACCAAATGGAACAGACCCGCACCCCATCCGAACACGCCCAGCCCCAGCATCATGTAACCGAGCTGACTGATCGTTGAATAAGCCAAAACCTTTTTGATGTCTGTGGCCACGATTGCAATCGTGGCGGCCATGAACAGTGTGATGCAGCCCACATAGGCGATGGTCAGCAGAACTTCCTGGACGAACATCGGATAGAAACGTCCAACCAGATACACCCCTGCCGCGACCATCGTTGCAGAATGCACGAGTGCACTCACAGGGGTCGGACCTTCCATCGCGTCCGGCAGCCACGTTTGTAATGGGAATTGAGCACTCTTGCCGACACATCCAGCGAATACGCCAAGTCCGGCCACCACGAGCAGAAAGTAAGGAATTGTCTTGCGAGCATTTCCAGGATTCATTGCAGCATCGGCAGCTCCGACAGAAACTTCACCGGTCTCTACATCGCGAATCACGTTGCCCGTGTCATCTCTCTGCAACAACTGAAACAACCCGGCCTGCACGACCTCGCCCTTGTCGTTGACAGTTTCACCGAAACGGAATGTTCCGAAGAATGTCCACAGAACCATCAGCCCAATCAGGAAGCCAAAGTCCCCGACGCGATTCATGATGAACGCTTTATTGGCCGCGTTACTGGCAGACTTTCGTTCAGTGTAAAAACCAATCAACAGAAAACTGCAGATGCCCACAAGTTCCCAGAAGATAAACACCTGAAAGATGTTGCCCGCCAGAACAAGTCCCAGCATCGAAAAGCAGAACAGCGACAGAAACGCAAAGAATCGATAGAAACGGCCCGGTCGGTGAACGTGATGTCCGTTCGACAGATGAGCATGGTGGTCCACATATTCTTCAGTCAACTCTTCCGACATGTAACCCATTGCAAACAAGTGAATGCAGGTTGCAATGAAGGTCACCATTGTGAACATCACCAGCGTCAGGCTGTCGATGTAATAGTCGAGCGAAAGATCCAGCGATCCAAACCGAGCCAAATAATACAGTGTTCCGGAGTAGACAGTTGGACCGGCCGCATGAGCCGTATTCGCTTCTTCAGCAGCTAGGGCCGTCAGCTTGTACTGCGACTCTGATGACACAGAACCATGCTTTTCTGCAGGAGCTTCGTGCCCGGCAGGAGCATGTTCTTCATGGCCTTTTTCGCCCTGATGCCCATCATGGCTCTCATGCGACGCACCATGTTCAGCCTTGTGCATTACTGACCAATGATTGGCATTTCCCCAGATCATCAGCGCACTAAAGCTGCAGACGAATCCTGTCGCGATGCAACCTACGGCAATCCATGCGGCCGCGCGGCTTTGTCGAGACCCCCAGAAGCCACCGAAGATCTCAACCGCAAAACCGACAAGCGGCAGCAGCCATGCGATCATCAACAGGTTTCTTAATGTTTCGCCCACCATGTGTTATCCAGGAAAATCAGCGTCGTATCCAACCAACCGCAAACACGCCTCAACCACTTACCCGCGATCACTTAGCCCTTCAGCTTGTTTGCGCGGTCCACGTCGATCGTGAGATGGTTGTTGTAGAAGTTCAGTGCAATCGCCAAAGCCACAGCGGCTTCTGCAGCCGCCAGAACAATGACAAACAACGAAAAGATCTGTCCGTCAAGACCCAGATCTGTGTACCGCGAAAACGCAACGAAGTTTACGTTGGCTCCGTTCAGAACAAGCTCCACGCCCATAAGCACGCCAATGCCGTTTCTCTTGGTCGCCATACAAATGACACCACAGACAAACAGAACAGCACCAACCAGCAGATAAGCGTTCAGTCCAGCAGCCATGAAATCCAATACCCCTGCCAATGGTCAGCATCCCTGACCCGACGATTATCAGAACACCGAGAGCTCACTCTCAAACTCAAAGCCAGGTTTTACTCCGGCTCGTCAAATCCTGTTTAGGCCGAACTATTCACAAGCCAGCATTAGAGAGCCGAGCCACAAACGGCCAACACTCTCTGCATACAACAGTCGTCAATGCTTGCTGTCAGATCAGGCACTGCAAAAATCTACTGCCCAACCGGTGCCGCTCGACGCTTTGCTCGTGCAAGATAAGAAGCACCAATCAAGACCACCAACAAATGAACCGAAACAATTTCGAACGGAAGCAAGTACCCGGAGGCTTCCGGTGGCTTTCCATTCGCTAAATCCGCATCAGGACGAACCCCAAGGAAGCTCAATCCAAGTGGACGCAAAGTGTTACCAACCGCTCCGGTGGCAATGTTGTCAGCCGATCCCGTGACCGGCTTCCGCCACTCCACACCACCGATACAGGCAAATACAACAAATAGAAACAGAAGCCCAAGAAGCCCGGCCACCACTGTTTCACCAGCGGAGGTTCCAATCTTCATATATGGACCACTGGCGGTCAGCATCACACCGAAAACCAGCAGCACCAAGGTACCACCGACATAAATCAGCAGTTGAGCCGCACCGACAAAGTCAGCGTTTGCGAGGAAGAACAGAGCCGCGGTGCTACCCAGAGAAATTACCAGCCAAAATGCCATTCGAACCACAGTCTGGCTCAGCACGACCGCCAGAGCACTTACGCAGGTCAGAATTGCAAACACACTAAACAGGAAGTTTTCGCCACTCATCGAACCACCCCCTGCTCCCGTGCTGCTGCAGCATTCTTATTCACACTTGCTCGGCCCTCAATCAGGAGTTTCGCCTTCAAGACTGCCTTCTGAGCAGTCTCGTTCGCTGACTCAAGACTAACACGAGCTTCCTGCTCAGCTTTTTCCAAAGCTGCTACTTCTTCCTGAAGACTCGTCAGCTGAGTGTCGCTGGCGTTTTTCTCAGCCTCTGAAGCAGAGCTCTTCGCCGCATCTAACCGCTCTTTTCCGGCTACCAATGCCTTCGTTGCAAGCTCAAGTTCCGCAGTCTTGTTCTCCACATTCAGCAGGGATGCTCTTTCCGCTGACCGAGCCTGAACGACCTGAGATTCATAAACCTCGGCAGAAACCTGTTTCCCAAGCGGGCTGGATGTCCATGTCGTCTGACCCAAAACTGTCAACATGACCAACGGCCAGGCAATTGCACCAAGGAACAGAAAGCAACTAATCGGAACCAGGTACTTCAAGCATGTTGTCATCACCTGGTCAATTCGCAGCCGAGGCAAAGTCCAACGCAACCAAACCTGAACAAAAACTCCAAGGCTGGCTTTAGACGCAAACACGAACGCACCAATCACGTTTGCCAAATAACCCACAACCGCTGAACCAGTCCCATCGGCTCCCGCATTTCGGGCGGCATACAACGCATCATCTAAAGGACCGATCCCGGTATTCCAACCACCCAGAAAGAGGATGGCGGCGATTCCGCACACCGCAAACATGCTGGCATATTCACCCATGAAGAAAAACGACCAACGCATGCCGCTGTATTCTGTGTGGAATCCACCAACAAGCTCGCTCTCCGCTTCGGCAAGGTCGAACGGTGCTCGCTTGCAACTGGCTGTTGCCACGATGAAATAGCAGAAGAACGCGATGAATGTGAACGGGTCATGGAAGATAAACCAGTAACCGAACCAGCCCCGCTGCATACCGCCAATTTCGCCAAGATTCAGTGAACCGGCCGCCACAACAGGGACCAAAGCACAAATCGCGAGCGGAATTTCGTAGCTCACCATCTGAGCTGCTTCACGCATCCCGCCGAAAAGTGACCATTTGGAACCGCTGGCATAACCAGCCATGATGATGCCGAATACTTCCAGCGAAAGAATGGCCAGCATAATGAACAAGCCACAATCCGCAGCCACGGCGACCCAACCATTACTGAAGGGCAGAACCATGAATGCCGCAAAACTGGCCACGCACACAACGTAAGGGGCGGATCGAAACAACATTGAGTCTGCCGCAGGAGGACACAAATCTTCCTTCTGCACCAGCTTGATGCCGTCAGCAAGAGACTGCAGCCAACCGAAAAGCCCGCCCACACGAGTTGGGCCAAGGCGGTCCTGAATTCGCCCCGAAACCTTCCGCTCCAGCCAAATAAAGGCGAACGGGGACAAGGCAAAAACTTGAATCAGCAAAACCGCGTGAATTAATGCTGCAGCGACATACTGCCAGCCACCCAGCCAATCAAAAAATTCCGCGATCGATTGAGCGGCGAACATCATGGATCACACACCCGCATACAGGTTGAAACAGCAATCACGTCAGAAGCTCAGGTGCTACCCATGCACCTGAAAAATCGACAACGCCAGCGAACACCCAATGGACCGATTTCGGTATCCCGAATGCTGCCCAAAATGAGCCTCTCTGAATGAGTGGAGGACTATGACAAAACCAAAATCTGTCTGCAACCAACAGAGGATGCGTTTCCTGTCAGCGTGGTCGTGTTCCGCATCCTGAGACGACTGATTATGGCCTTTCCCGTCGGTGGGAAGCCCTTGTGTTGACAGAGCAGACGGTCCGGCATCCGGAGAATCTTTTCAAAGATACCCAAGTTGTCATTAAGAGATTACTTTTGGGGATTGGTGGCTCCGCCGCTGCACAATACTCGGGCTCGACCTCCTTATTTGCGTTCTGGCCCGTGTCGATCCGCGGCGCGATCCTGTCTGCGGCGGTTCGACACGGATCGGATCCGTGCAGGCATGGCTGAGTATTCCGCCGTTTCGAAGCCGCAAAATCGAATTAAACGGACCCGCAGTCATTGCCGGTGAACTACGCACGATGTGATCATTCCGATCT
>CANHVD010000173.1 GCA_947463775.1 Planctomycetaceae bacterium
GCCCTCTCCAATTTTTCCTCATGAACTCAAGCTGGCGATTGAGGCCACTTCTCGGTGGTTATCTCTCCGTCAGGCGAGGCTCAGGAGAAGGCGAAAGGAACTGGCTTGAATAGCCGGGGGTGCTCGGCACTCAAAGTTCCTGACACTTTTTTCAGGCCGTCCTCTTCCTCTCTATAAAAATCTCACCTTTCGCGACTTCCTGAAAGGCGCTCTCATGTCCTCGTTGCGACTGCGGAAATTATTCCGCGGACTTTTTGCTTTGGCCAGTATTTCTATTGTCGCCGGTTGCGGAACAATGGGCAGCAGCATGGCCAACAGGTCCGGCATGAGTTACTACAAAAAGGGAAACTACGCGGCGGCGGCCGGGGAATTTCAGAATGCGATGAAGTCTGATCCGGCGAACCCGGATTACATCGCTAATCTCGCGAAAGCTCGGATGAAGATTGGGGATGCTCCGAATGCAGAGCGATACTATCGCCAGGCATTGACAATCGATCCGTCCCACCAGCCGTCCTATCACGGTCTTGCCGAGCTAATGATGGATCAAGGAAGAAGTCAGGAAGCCACTGCCATGCTTTCCACATGGGCTGGCACACAGCCGTATATAGCTGAGTCGCACGTAGAACTCGCATGGCTTCAACGCGAGCTGGGAAATGATTCCGGGGCCGTTCAGTCACTGGAGCGCGCACTGGACGTGAATCCGAACCACGCGACAGCTTTGGCTCACATGGGACAATACTATGAAGAGTCGGGTCAGCTCGACGAGGCTGTTGCCTACTACCAGGACTCGCTGCACGCGGACTGGAATCAGCCAGAAGTTCATTCTCGGATGGCAGCCGCCTCAACTGGTGCTGACAGCCCGATGGCATCAACAGCGATGGCTCGTGGCGTGCATCCTTACAGCATTCCACGTCAGCGAACAGCCTTTGGGCCACCATCTGCGGGTGCCCAGATGGCACAGATGCAGATGATGCAGACTCAAATGGCAATGTCGGGCAATCCGACGTTCGGTAGCTCGATGGCCGGTAGTGCAATGTACGGTCAATCGATGCCCGGCCAGATGGCTATGTCTCAACCCGGACCTTCGGGGAACATGCCGGCCGGCTCTATGTCAGCTCACTATCCATCGATGTCATCGGGTTGGCAGCCGTCAAATTCTCCGATGATGACAATGCCCACTCAGACGGCTTCGTTTGACGAACAGTTGCCGATGATGAGTCAGCCTTCCGAAACCATAACCTGGCCGGCGGGCACCACGATGCCATCAGAAATGCCTGCAGTGCCTTCATCAAAAACCGCAGTGGCACCGACGCCGGATCCCGCGTTCTCGGTCATTTCAACCGGGGCCGATTCGACACCGAGCACGACCGCTTCATTTACTCAGACGGAGACAGCAACGCCTGAACTCCAGAATCACGGCAATGGCGATCCTTTGGTTGATGCGTTCTGATTCCTTGTTGTGGAAGTCGGCAGACCTGAAAGCGTTCCGTCTGATCTCAGTCACGGGACGCTTTTTTGTTGACAGAGCGAAGCTCAGCTAGCAGAAACGTTACAGAAAAGTGGTCCGGGTTTGCGCTCACTATTGCTCACATTAAGTCCAAAGTCGCACACTGTTTCTGAGTTTGGACCGGGGATGTGTCAATAACACACGGCATTCCGAAGTCGTGGGAATTCACTCCATCCGCCTGAATCTCCGTGAATTCGTCAACATGCGCTGTGCCCCGGCGAGTCCGGTGACTTGATACGCATGACGGTCGGATCGATTTCGAATGCTCCGGCATCTGCTTTGCCTTTTAATGAATCCAGCAAAGGTCTTGTAAGATCTTTCAGTCTGGATTTACGGGCGGTGGCCCGTTCATACGGTGCTTCCAAAGAAAGGCAGCGAGCAATGGTTCATCATTCCGGCGTTTGGATTGATCATCGGCAGGCAGTGATTGTCAGTCTCTCGGGATCTGAGCCGACCGTGACACGAATCGAGTCCGGGGCAGAGAAGCATGTGCGATCCTCAAGTGGTTCGCGTCAGGCGGGGTCCGGGGAATCGCATCATGGAACTCCTGAGGATGTGATTGATCGAAAATTCGACAACCATCTAAAAAGCTACTATGAACAAGTTGTGGAAAGTCTGAAGGACGCAGAGGCGATCCTTGTCATGGGGCCTGGTGAAGCCAGAACCGAGTTTCAAAAGCAGATCAAAAGTAAGGAACTGCTTGCGAAAGTCGTCGGCAACGAGAAGTGTGACAAGATGACGGACCCGCAGCTTGTGGCGAGAGTGCGTGAGTTCTTTGCTGCCCATGCTAAGACGGCATAGCTGCCCTGTTGATTCTTCTGCAAGAAATCTGCGCGAAAACAGACGCATTTCTCATGAGAGAATCTGGCGCACGATTTCGCCGTGGACGTTGGTGAAGCGAAACTCGCGATCCTGATGGCGGTAGGTCAATCGTTTGTGGTTGAGCCCCCGAAGATGCAGGATCGCGACGTTGAGATCGTGCGCGTGAACCGGTGCCTCAATGATAACCATTCCGAAATCATCGGTTCGGCCGTGTGAGATTCGACCTTGATAATGCGACAGCCGGAAAGCCACATGGCATAAGCATCTTTGTGATGGTGACGTTCAGGGACACTTTCGAAATTTCCTTCGCCCCCCTGACTCGGAGAAGTGCGCCCAGATTCGGAGCACCAGACGATCAAAGTTTCAGCCAACAGACCACGGGCTTTGACGTCACGAATCAAGGCGGCCGTCCAATTCACACCTTTGCACTTGGCGGGCAAGCGAGTCTTGAGGCCGCTGTGGTGGTCCCCGTCGGAATCGTTAAGTTCGATATGGCGGACACCTCGTTCAACCAGCCGACGAGCCAGGAGGCAGCTGTTCGCGAGCGACGCTTCGCCGGGTTTGACCTCGAGCATCTCCAGCGTCTCTTTAGTCTCGCCGGGTATGCTCATCAACTCAGGCACGGACGTTTGCGTACGGAATGCCAGTTTGTATTGACTGATGCGAGTCGCGACTTCGGGGTCACCGGTTGCTTCCAGCTGTTTTTCGTTGAGATCCTTTAGCGCGTCGAGTTCGCGACGACATTCTTCTGGTCTGTAATCTGCGGGATTGGTCAGGAAGAGGACTGGATCGCCTTTAGAGCGATACTGCCCCCCTGATAAACACTTGGTAGAAACTCCGACGTCCACAATCTGGTACTGGCACTGCCATGAGGCCCGCTTAGCAGAACAACATAACCTGGAAGGTCCTCGTTCTCTGTTCCAAGTCCATACGTGCCCCACGCGTCATTCGCGAATCGCTGGTCGTCGTGTAATATGGCTGCGTCAGCCTGTGTTCAGTGCACAACTCATGAGGAGAGATGTTTGGTGTTGCCAATCATTCTTGGAATTGTTGCCGTTATTGTTGTCGCTGTTTTGTTACTCGGTTTTTCTCGCCCGTCAACTTTCCGAGTGGAGCGATCGATCACGGTTAACGTGCCAGCGGACACGGTCTATGCTCTGCTGACGGATTTTCGGCGATCCACATCGTGGTCGCCATGGGAGAAAAAAGATCTCAACATGAAGAAGACTTTCAGCGGTCCCGCGACAGGTCTGGGTTCCGTGTTCGAATGGGAAGGAAATCAGAATGTTGGACATGGTCGGCAGGAAATCGTGGAAGCCGTGCCTCGCTCGAAAGTTACGACACGGCTCAACTTTTATAAGCCGTTCAAAGGCGAGAACATGGCAGAGTTTTTGTTCGAGCCGACGAACGGGGGAACTCTTGTGCGTTGGGTTATGTATGGCCCGTTAAACGTTATCGCGCGGGTTCTTTGCTTCAACATGGACAAGATGATTGGAAAGGACTTCGAAGAGGGACTGGCCAGCATTAAAGCTCACCTTGAAAAGTAGATTTGCAGCGTTTTTCTTTGAGCGTTAACTGGAGTCCTCAAATAGTCTCCCGTTGTTTTTGCCTCAACCCCGGTGCGTTCGTGTCCCATCTTGACTAAAATGTGCGTCCGAGCCTGCAACCTGTATCTTCGAACCACCATGTCCTCTGCTGGAAGTTTTCTCATGCCTCGAATCAAGTGCCCTGCTCTCTTCAAAACTGTCGGATCTTTGGCTGTTGCCACATTTCTTGCTGCCACGGTCTCCAAAGCAGAGGACAAGAGTCCTGATCTGAAATGGCAGAAGCACACGATCAATGATCAGTCGCCCTACGAAGCATGCGGAGCTGCCGATTTTAATGGAGATGGAAAGCTCGACATCTTCAGCGGCGACTCGTGGTATGAAGCTCCGACCTGGACGAAACACAAAGTGCGAGATGTTCCGGCCAGTGGGCCGAACCCGCACTACTACGAGGACTTTTCTGACTCGCCGCTGGACGTGAACGGTGATGGGCGACCTGACATCGTGACCTGCAATTACTTCGGTAAGCGAGTCGGTTGGGTGGAGAATCCCTGCGGCGATGCGACTCAACCATGGAAGGAACACGAAATTGATCTTCCGGGAAACATGGAGACCGGCGAGCTGATCGATCTCAATGGCGATGGAAAAGTAGATTTTCTGCCGAATACCGGCAACGTTGTGGTTTGGTATGAGCTGACACAGCAGAAGCCGGATGTCGTCTGGAAGAAGCATGATCTGGGCAGCGAAGGGTCCGGGCACGGTGTCGGTGCTGGTGATGTTAATGCGGACGGACGGATGGACATTATCACTCCAAAAGGATGGCATGAGCAGCCCGCGGATGGGTCAGACAAGTGGCCTTTTCATCCAGAGTTCCAGTTGGGAGCCGCTGGCATCTTTATCCATGGCCGCGATGTTGATGGCGATAAACTGACAGACATCGTTTGGGGAATGGGACATGGTTTCGGACTGAGCTGGTTGAAGCAGTCGACAGCCGCCGATGGCAAACGGGAATGGACAAAACACACGATCGATGACACGTTCTCGCAGGTTCATACTCTGGCGTTTGCCAATCTGGACGGAAAAGATGAGCCGGAATTGATCACCGGCAAACGCGTCTATGCTCATGAAGTGGAACCGGGCGATACCGATGGTTCTGTCGTCTTCTATTACTCGTTCGACAGAAAATCGAGTGTCTGGAACAAGCACACGATCTTCCATGGTGATCCTGCGGCGAATGCTCCAAAGGATGCAAAAGACCGATGGGCTCTGAAGGATTTTCCAAAAGGCACTGCAGGCGTTGGATTGCAGGTTGCTGTGATTGATATGGACCGGGACGGCGACCTTGATCTGGTCTGCCCAGGAAAGTCGGGACTGTACCTGTTTGAGAACCTTGGGTATTGATTCAGGGCAATACTTCGTCATTCCTCTCCAACTTACAAAAGCAGCCCGGTACGCTCACAGCGGCCGGGCTGTTTGCATTTGGTAGAGATTATCGGGACGGGAACGGAGACCGCTCGAACAACCACCAGCGAGGTTTCCATTCGCCGCGAGTCAAGCCAAATTGTTTGTGAGCTGCCTCGGCAATTTTCGTAGCGATCTCTTCTGGTGAGTCGCTGACGATAAAGCGGTCGACGTCGAGTACGCTGATGGTTCCTTCAGTGGCCATGGTTTCGCGAAGATAGTTAACCATTGGGCCCCAGTACTCGGTTCCCGCGAGGACGATCGGAAACCCTTTCATCTTTCCCGTTTGAACCAGCGTGGCGATTTCGAAAAGTTCGTCCAGCGTACCGAAACCACCGGGCATCGCGACAAACGCATACGAGTATTTTGCCAGCATCAGTTTGCGAATGAAGAAGTAACGAAAGTCGACGAACGTATCGAGGTAAGGATTCGATTTCTGTTCCATGGGCAGCACGATATTGCAGCCCACACTCCGTCCTCCGACATCCTTCGCTCCGCGATTTGCGGCTTCCATCACGCCGGGGCCACCGCCGGTGATCACGGTGAATCCGGCCAGTGCAAGCTGCTCACCGACGCTTCGGGAGAACTTATAATAGGGATGATCTTCCTGAAAACGGGCTGATCCGAAGACTGTTACACACGGACCGACGAAGTGCAGTTTCCGAAATCCCGAGATCATTTCACGGAAGGCTCGAAACGCCATCATGAGTTCGCGAAAACGCGACTGTGGACCGCGGAGAAATCTAGTCGCTGCTGCCGACTGCTTTTTCTCAACTGAAGTGATGGCTGCGCTTTTGGCCTGGTCCGGAATCTTCATGTCCATTGATCGTACCTGCCTTGAGAATGGTCTTCTCGTGAGGTCTGGAAAAATTATTGCCGGACGAGGGGGCGTCGTACCGTAAACCTGTCGCTCCGTCGACAGGATTTCTGCCGTACCGAGTGATATCGACCTCACGCGCCCGCCTGGATAACTCACATCGAATGCGAACTCTTGTCTTTGCCTGCAAACTGAATCGGCAGAATCTGCCGATTCATGAATGCGGATCCTTGTTTTCGTATCTGCGATGACTGACGGGTGAACATGCGGCGTTGAGTGAGTTCTGACAGCGAGTGTACTCTGCCTCTGGTCTGTTGGTATGTCAGCCGAGGCGGGCATTGGTGATTCAGTTCGGTGTCTGCGTTGCTGAGTTTCGTTCGCGCAATCCGGGATTCATCTTCTGAGAACCTCGTCACATCAATCTTTGTTCGCGACAGGTCTGCTGGTCCTGATGATAGCCTTCATCAATGGATGTGCCGGGCTTGGTACGTCTCGATGGGCGATGGATGATGCCGTTTATGAAGAGAAGTACGATGATCCCTACACCGGGGATGATGTTGACAAAGCTCAACGCATAATGAAGCAGGCGATAGATGCTCGCCATGTCGCCGATCGTGGCGGGATCTATGCCGGTGGTGCGGCATCTGATGAACCATTCGCGCTCGGGGCTGAGCTCGGTGCGTTTCATTATTTTGGTTCCTTCCTGGAAACTCGAGGAGGAATCAAGGGCCTGGCTGGGACGGCGGAGAAAGACTGGTTCCTTGGAGGAGATTTTGGGCTGCGACTGCAGGCACCGTCTCGGTTCACTCCATTCGTAGGTGTTGGGACATTCCTCGGCGGAAACAAGCACAGTGTGCTCGCGGAAGATGACCACCTCGACAATGATGATGACTTATCTGTTGATGAGCGAGGTGAGCGGGAGGACGTCTATAGTTTTTTGGCCAGCGTCTATCCCGAACTTGGTGTTCACTTCTGGATCAATGGCAAGACGCGACTCACAGCCGGAGCCCAATATCACCTAACAACCCAGGGCCGTTCGAATGACTTCTGGTTCTTTGGCGTTTCGCTGTCGTTTTTGGAATTGTGACGGCAGGGCACGGATCCGGCGTAATGTGCGATCACGTCGAAGCTGGTCGTGGGGAAACTCCGATAAACTTCCATCCGACAAGAAACCAGCCTTTGCCATGTTTGTCACACCAGCGGACCTCGCCTCGGAGACAAACTGGATCTGTCATTACGCTGTGAATCTCAAGTACTGCGATGGACTTTGGCTGGAACTCGACGTCCGTGATGATTCCTATACCCTGAGATGAGAGGTCTTTCGCAAACGCCTTCAGCGTTGGTCCATGAGGCAGGTGAATCTTGACCGGCCGCGCGAAGGGCTGGCGGACTTCCGTCCTGCGTTCGGTAAATTTCGAACGCTGGATTTCCATCATCAATCGGTCAATTTCTTCCTGCATGGTTTTACTCAACTTTGATCTGTGGTCCGGAGCAGGAAGATGCCCTGCTCCGGCGAACACAATTCAGAATTCGCTTCAGATGACAATCCGGGACGAGCTTTACGTAACTTGCGTTACTGTAGCTACACGCCTAACTGCTTCTTTAGCTCGGCTGCTCCGGCTGCGATCGCTTCATCCAGTTTTTCGACAAGCTTCGCACCGGCTTCGGCCATGTCCGGGCGACCACCACCGGCACCGCCTGCGACTGTTGCCGCTGCTTTGACTACGTTACCAGCATGCAGGCTTTTCTCTTTGACCAGAGGCTTGCTGACGGCCACAATCAGCGACACCTTGCCCTCGATTTCTGCACCCAGGATGAGTGCAATCGGACTGTGCTTGTCACGCAGTTGGTCAGCGAAATCTCGCAAGGTTTCGCGAGACACGCCCTCCAGTTTCTTCGTGATCACTTTGACTCCACTGATCGTCTCTGCCTGAGCCGCCAGTGCATCAATGGCATCCGCGACCGAGGCTGAGTTCAGCTCTGACAACTGTTTGCTGAGCGTCTTCACTTCGTTCTGCAGTGATTCAACTTTTGCAACCAGTTCTGCAGCCTGAGGTGCCTTAAGCATTCGCTGCAGTTGCGCGATCAACTCATCTGTTTCACGTCCTTTTTCGACCGCTTTTGGCCCTGTGATCGCTGTGATGCGGCGGACGCCTTTTGCAATCGGCTCTTCGGAAGTGATCCGACAGAGACCGACTTGTCCGGTGTTGGACAAGTGCGTACCACCGCAGAGTTCGACGCTGAAATCGCCCATGCTGACGACTCGAACTTCGTCCGGATATTTTTCTCCGAACAGGGCCATTGCACCCTTTTTGCGAGCCGCTTCAATTGGCAGAAGCTCCGTTGTGACCGTGGCTCCCTGAGCGATACATTCGTTGATAATGTCTTCAACCTGGCGGACTTCTTCAGCCGTCAGTGCCTGATTGTGAGCAAAGTCGAAACGCAACTCATCCTGCTGAACTCGGGAGCCACGTTGAGTCGCATCCTTGCCGACTGTGCAGTGCAACGCGTGATGAAGAATGTGGGTTGCCGAGTGGGCTCGTCGAATGCCGGAGCGGCGAGACTCATCAACCGTTGCCGACAGCGTCTGTCCAACAGAGAGTTTGCCCTTGGTCAGATGGCCGACGTGAATCCAGAGATCTCCATCCTTCTGGGCATCTGCGACGATAAACTCGACTCCAGCGCCGATCAGAGCACCAATATCGCCGACCTGACCGCCCGACTCCGCGTAGAACGGAGTCTGGTTCAGTGCGACACCAATTGGTGTTTCATGGCCCGCAGAGCCGAACTCATTGACGAGTTCCTTGTTTGAGATGATGCCCACGACTTTGCAATCGGCAGCCATCGATTCGTAGCCAAGAAACTTTGTTCCACCCTGCTTCTTCAAGGAATCAATCGGCCCGGCGCTCATGACCGAATCCGCAAATGCCCCTCGACCACTTGTCGCTTCATGGCGTTTGCGAGCAATCGTGTAACCTGAGTGATCGACCTTCAGGCCCTGCTCAGACGCCAGAGTTTCCGTCAGTTCAATCAGGAAACCGTAAGTCTGATGCAGGTCGAAAGCGTCCTGACCGGAAATTACACCGGATGACTTCGCTTTGGCAGCCAGCTTTTCGAAACGAGGCATCCCACGGTCAACAACGTCAAGGAACTGCTCCTCTTCGAGTTTGATGACGTTAGAAACAGACTGCACCGTTTCGGCGATTTCCGGATAGGCGTATTTCATTCCGGTTACGATTGCTGGCACCAGCGTATGCAGAAACGGAACCTTCTTCCCAAGGAGATAGCCTTCCATCGCCGCGCGGCGGAGAAGCAGTCGTACGATATAATTGGCTTTATCAGGGCCCGGGTTTGCACCTTCGTGAATTGCGAACGAGCAGGCTCGCAGATGATCGGCGATGCGTCGGCACGCACGTCCCCATGCCGCGTCGTAGGAATATTTGAAGCCCAAAGCATCGCCAGCAGCAACGCACATCGGTTTCAGAATATCGATTTCGAAATTGCTCAGTACGCCCTGCAAGCAGGACGCGCAACGCTCGAGACCCATGCCGGTATCGATATTTTTCTTGGGCAGCGGATGAAGATTGTGCGGTGGATCACCGACACGATTGAACTGAGTGAAAACCAGGTTCCAGATTTCAACCGGCTTGGTTGCGCCCGGAGCAAGATAATAGATTTCC
>CANHVD010000174.1 GCA_947463775.1 Planctomycetaceae bacterium
ACAGCGATTCGATTCGAAGCCGATTCGACGTTAATGACGCCAGCGCCAGAGCCAGGGCCTGGGAAACCAAGAACGACTCGCCGCCGGACAGCGAATGAATCGAACGACGTTCGTCGCCCATGTCGCGATCAATCACGATCAGATTCAAGGATTCGGGCAACCGCTCCAGACGATATCGAACGGCCAGATTATTCAACTGATGATTCGCGAATCGCAGTAACAGGTCCAAAGTTCTTCGCTGAGCAATCATGCGGAACTTCGCTCCGTCGGAAGAACCCAGCAGCTCATTTAGCTTTCGCCACGGATCGGCCTTCGCATCTTGCTTTCGGATCTGTTCCATCAGCTCCACATTCTGGACTCGGCGAGTGTCGTCGCTCAGAATTACCGCCTGCGCAGAACTCAGATTGCTCTTTGCTCCGGTCAATTCTTCATTCATTGCCTGCAAAGCGGTAAGCACAGTTAGTTCTTCGTCCTGCGTAGGCTGAGTATTCACGTGCTGCTGAAGTTGCTCAGCATAAACCTGACACGCGCTTTCAGCCGCCGTGACAGCTTCATCAAGTTGTCGAAGAGCGTCTCGTTCCGTCTGAATCCAAACTTCATCGCGAGCCAGCAGACCATCGAGCTCCTGCAGAGTCAGCGAGGTTCCCGTTCGCACTGTGAAGGCTGCCATCCAGCGTTCTCGAGAAGCAGTCGCCGCAGCCAGGTCTGTCTGAGCCAGCCCCGTAGCCTGAGTTTTCGTGTCGCACTCCGACGTTGCAGCAACCAGCAGTCTGTCGGCATCGGTCTTTGAATTAGCCGCCTCGTCCAGAGCTTTCGCAGCGGCAGTCAGACGATTCGCCAGTTCCTCTTCGACCACATCTGCCGCGCGGCCGTCGAATAACTGACTGCGTTCTTTCAGACGTTCTTCTCGACCTTTCGAAATGTCCGCGAATGTGGCGGCACACACGTTGGCTGATGTCCTCGCATCTATCACGGACTGCTCGAGCGGACGAATAGCTGCGTCAGCCTGCTGAATCAGACCGATTAATTCGCCAATTCCCTTCTCGATGTCACCGCATTCGGTCGCCGATCTTTCGAACGCCCGGCGAAACGCGATCGCGTCCGTTTCAAAGTCCTGCTTCGCCGTTGGCAATCCTGACCACAGGTCACTCAACCGGCCATCGACTTCCGCACGTTGTTCTTCCGCCTTTCGCAATGCGGTCACGGCGTTTTTGTGGGTCTCATTCAGGATCCCGCGACTGGCCGACAACTGCTGCAGACGATCGTTCAATTCTTTCAACGCTCGTTCAGAATTTTGCAGAGCCTCACGGCAGTCGGATGTCAGCTTTGCCGCATTGCGAGCGTTCTGTTCTTTTTTCTCGATGCTTCGCAGCTCACCGTTGAGCTCCAGCAAGCGAGCTTCCATCACCGGTAGCCGCGCGCCTTCTTCAATTGCCAGCACTGCTGCGACTTCCGGATGGTCGTGCGATTCAAAAACGACATCGACCACCTGCGCGCTGGTCGCGGCCAGTTCCGCTGCCTTTGCGTCGATCTGCTCGTTGCGAGTTTCCATGGAACCGCGGAGGCGAGCTTCTCGGCTCAGTGCTTCGTCACGTTTCTTTTCCAGGTCCTTCACGGATTTTTTCGCAGCCTTCACGGCCGTTGCTTCCAGCTCGGGCGCGTGCTGGCTGTAAGGATGACTGGTCGATCCGCAAACCGGACATTCTTTGTCTTTCTTCAGACTCAGTCGCAGGCGTTTCGCGTGATCGTCCACGGCCGCCTGAATGAATTCCAATTGCATCTTTGCGACTTCAATCGCCAGTTCGGACTGAGGAATCTCCACGGTTCGAATCTGTTCGATCGCCGTCGCATCAAAGCCCTGAGCCGCCTGAAGCTGTTCCAGCGTCTCTGCTTGTGCTTTTACGCGTTCACGAAGCCCCTGAGCGTTCTTCAATTGATGAAACAACGCCGTAAGAACGGCCTTCGCGGATTCTCGTTTCGAGCGATCGGCGGCAAGCTGATCCGTATCGAATTTCTTCTCCACTTCCATCGCGGTGGCCAGCGCCGCTGAGGCCGATTCGAATGCCGTCTGCAGAGGAGCTCGGGATTGTTCTTCCTGCTTCAGTCGTTCATCAAGCTCCGCCAGTTCTTTTGCCAGAGACTTCGCATGGGTCTTCGCGACGTCCACCTGCTGCGCTCCCGCGATGGCTGCATCAATGCGGTCCAGCCATTTCGCGGAGTCCGCGACAAACGGTGCGAAGGCTTTCAGACGTTCGCGGTCTCGTTCCAGAGACTGCTGTTCCTGCAGGCGAACATTGCGACTATCAACAACGGTTTTTAGATTCTCCTCAGCTACCTTCAAAGCAGCGTTCGTAGCCTCAAGATCAGCGCTGGCCTTCTGGAACTGCGTCTGCACGATCGACAATGTTTCATCGAGCGCGCGGGCTTTCCGAAGAGGCAGCTCATTTGCTTTCTGTTCGGCCAGCAGAGTGGTATGAATCTCAACCGCCGCCTGATGCTGATCTGCCGCGACTTTGAACGCCAGTTCGAGTTCGCCGCGTTTGGTCTTCGCAAGTTCCACCGCAGTCGCAGCAGCTGTAGCCTGTGCCGCGGCGGTTCGTTCTGCTGTGCGAAGTGGCCGGGCATCTCGAGCAATTTCTTCGGTGCGCGCGAGTTCGCTGCGCCGCGGTTCGGCGGCCGTTCGATGATTCACAGTTTGCTGCAGCGTTTCGTCCGCACGCGATTTCTCTGCGATCAGCTTTGAACGAGTGCTGAACCAGTCTGCGTGTGACTGTAATTCCTTGTGCCTGCTTTCGATGGTTGCCAGTTGCTGCTCGGCCAACGCTCGCGCAGCTTCTGCCTCGGCACGAGCGGCCTCCGTCAGTGGGGCGTTACCGGCAAGGAGGGAACCCAGTGAGTCCAGTGCTTTCTGTTCGACTCCGCAACGCAGAAACACAGATCGGGAGATGGATTCGAATTGAGCCGTCCCGGTCAGCGCCTGCAGGATTTCTGCTCGCTCTTTATCGTCGGCTTTCAGGAAGGTGGCGAAGTCATTCTGGGCGAGCAGGACCGCGCGAGTAAACTGTTCGAACGTCAGCCCGATTTTTTCTTCAATCGATTTCAGAACCTGCGTCTTCTTGCCGCCGTCGGCCACTGATCCCTCACCGCCGGCCGGAATATGACCCTGATACAATGTCATATCGACATTCTGCAGTGCCCCGTCGGCACTTCGCCGACCTCGCCGAACGCGCCAACGCGACGTCCACGCCTGACCGTCGACACCGATAAAGGCGACTTCTGCGAATCCTTCCCCGGTTCCACGACGAAGAAGATTCCGCGGATCATTCTGCTTTTCGCCGTTCGCCAGTTCGGCCAGCCGTCCAACCCCATTCAATCGTGGGGTTGCGTCATATAGAGCCAGGCACAATGCATCCAGCAAAGTGCTCTTGCCCGCGCCGGTGGCCCCGCTGATGGAAAAAAGCCCGGCTGATCTCAGGGGATCGCGAGTAAAATCGACGGTATGAGTTCCGGCCAGCGATGCGATGTTGTTGACGGTGATGCGGAGGATTTTCATGACGCCTGGACCTCCTGCAGTAAGATTTCTCGAAACGCATTGATCAAAGCTTCGTCGGCTGCCGTACCGTATTTCTCCAGATGAGCACTCAGAAAAATTTCCTCGGGATTGATCGTTTTCAGATCGTAGTTCTCCTGTTCAATGGACTGATCGCTGGAGTCAGCACGACAAGAAGCCGATTCGACTTTGATCGAAGCCAGTCGCACCGCCTTGCCGTCCAGAGCTTCCTCAATGCGTTTTCGTCGCGTCGGATCCGGCTGATCTTCAAGAACTCGAACTTCCAGAAAAGGATGCTGTTCCGGAGGTAATGAGCCATCCAAATCCAGAGTCGTCAACTGAGGCAACAGGTCGTCGATCGATGCCGCTCCGTTAGTCGGAACTGTTCTCAGGCTGGCTGAACGAGGAATCTGCATGGCCTCAACAGAGTGGAGTTGCCCGTGATCAAACTTCAGTCGCAGAACCTGATGATCGTAACCCGTTTCCGCAAAAGATAACGGGATTGGACTGCCGCAATAACGAATGGAGCCTTCGCGAAAGTGCTGCGGCTTATGCAAATGTCCGAGTGCGACATAGGCGATTTCTGAAGCGAATGTTTCGGCATTTAACGCTTCGGCTCCGCCAATCACCAGGCGACGTTCTGAGTCCAATGATTCCTGCCCGCCAGTCAAATGACAATGCCCCATGGCAATGATAGCTGCGTTTGGGCAATGCTCCGACTTGAACTGCAAAGCTGCATTCGTTGCCTGACGATAGAGTTCTCGGACGCCGTCCAGATATGGATCTGAAGCCTCAGTCAATAATGGCACGTCCGATGGCCGAAGGAATGGGACGGCCAGAATGATTGCTTCGATGAGTCCGGCACGATTTTTCAACGGCACCAGAAATTTCTGGAGATCAATCGTCCCTTGTTCATCGCGACTGACAGTTCCCACGATGGATACATTCAACGAATTCAACAGTTCGCTCGGCGCTTCCAGCCGTGCACCGGCGTCGTGGTTACCAGCCGTGATCACAATCTGCAGTTCCGGCAGCAACGCATGTGCTCGCGCCAGGAAGTCATAGTATCGCCGCAGTGACTGGGCGGAGGGATTGATGGTGTCGAAGACATCCCCGGCCAACAGCATCGCTTCGGGTTGCTGTGACTGCAATTCCTGCAGGAGCCATTCCAGAAACGCGGCGTGTTCGAAGTCGCGGTCGAAGCCAAAAAACGACTGACCCAGATGCCAGTCTGCCGTATGAAACACTGTCAACATTATCAATCTCTATCTCGTATGAGGCGATGACTCGAGGGCCGGAATGAGCAATGTGAATTCCGACGTCATGTGCAATGCCGGAACTCGCTCTGCTGGGGCCGGCCTGCTATCCCGTTTGTGGCAGATCGAGAAGGTTGGCAAATCTCGACAACACGATGGTGCGTAATGCGGAGAACTCCGGTTGGTCGAAACGTCCGTCGTCCACCAGGTCCTGAGCCATACGCCGCGCGGCCTGAAGAATGCTGAGATCTCGCACGGGATCCGCTACTCGCAACGGCATCGCCCCGCTTTGTCGGAGGCCGAGTATGTCACCGGGGCCACGCAGCTCGGCATCTTTTTCTGCCAGCTCAAATCCGTCTGATGATTTCTCCAGAGCTGTCAATCGCTCAATCGCTTCAGGAAGTTCTGTCAGCGACAACAAGAAGCAGTAGCCCTGATGGCTGCCGCGACAGATTCGACCGCGAAGCTGATGCAACTGAGCCAGCCCGAAGCGATCGGCTTCCTGAATAATCATGATCGTAGCATTCGGAACATTGACACCCACTTCAATCACCGTCGTGGAAATCAGTACGTCCGTTTCATGATTTCGAAAACGATCCATCACCGCATGTCGTTGCTCGCGATCCATTCGGCCATGCAACAAGTCAACTCGCAGGCCCGCGAGTTCAGTCGTTGATAAGTTGCGAAAAACAGCTTCAGCCGATGAGAAATCCTCGTCGTTTTTCTCTTCAACACGTGGACAGACCACGTACGCCTGGCGCCCTTTGGCGATCTGCTGTTTCACAAACAACCACATTCGCGCCTGTTCGGGCTGATCGAGAATTCTGGCCGTGACAACTTTCTGACGTCCCGGCGGCAGCTCACGAATCACCGAAACATCAAGATCACCAAACTGCGTCAGACAAAGACTGCGCGGGATCGGTGTCGCCGTCATCACAAGCACATGCGGACTGGTCGATTGACTTGTAAAGCTGGCACGCTGGCGAACGCCAAACCGATGCTGTTCATCGATGACCACCAGCGACAGATTCTTAAACTTGACGCTTTCCTGAATCACGGCCTGAGTACCGATAATCAATTGAGTCGTCCCGGAGCTAATACCTTCCAGCAATTCGCGTCGTTTCGCCGCGGGAAGTCCACCCAGAAGCAAACCGCGTTGCACGCGGCTCTCTGACAGCAGTTCCTCAAATGTCTCCCAATGTTGAGTCGCCAGGACTTCCGTAGGAGCCATTAACACGGCCTGCTTGCCAGCGGCAATCGCCGACAACATTGCGTAGACCGCAACAGCCGTCTTTCCCGCGCCGACATCGGCTTGCAGGAGGCGATGCATTGGATGCGGCTGCAGAATGTCTCCGGTGATTTCTCGAATAGAACGATCCTGACCTTCGGTGAAGCGAAAGCTAAAGAGTCGCCGAATTCTTGCATCAACTTTCGCGGTGACTTCGATCGCATCCGCGCGCAGCGTTCGGCCCCACGTTCGACGACGCAAAGCCAGCCCGAGCTGGAATTCAAACAGATCATCTAACAGAATTCGATAGCGTCCAGCCTGCCATTGCTTGACTGATTCCGGTAGATGCAACCATCGCAGAGCGGTGGAGAGAGCTGGTAGACGATGATGTTCGCGATAGGCTTCGGGAATGGGGTCGCTCACGAGGTCCGCGAAGTCTTCTACGACCGCACGGATCATGCGCCGCATCGCATCCATCTTGATGCCGTCCGTCAGTGCGTAACGCGGCAAAACACCGGCAGCCGCTTCGATGTCATCGTCGGGGGCCATGATGTGAAAGCGTGGCCCGTTGAACTCCCAGCGTCCGGCTTTGCGCTGCGGTTTTCCGCTGAAGACGACGTGTTCGTTGTCGCGAAACTTCTTGAACATCCACGGCTGATTGAACCACGTTCCACGCACAAAGTGCCCGTCGCAATTCAGCAGGATACCGACGAGGGATCGTCCTTTGGAAAGGTCGCGTGCATCTCGATCGACGACATAACCGTGAACAGATTGTTCGATGTCTTTTTCGAGCTTCTCGACCGGCCGCAGATCACTGAAATCATTCACAGCATGCGGCACGTGAAACAGGAGATCCAGGGCCGTCGATATTCCCAAGTTCTTCAGCAATTCTCCGCGTTGCGGACCGACTGCACGGACGTACTGCACCGGCGTCAGCAGCTTTTCAGCGGACGTCAGGGTGGATTGCGGTGGAAGGGAGGCCGATGATTCCGTCATTTGGGCGGAGAATATCGACTCGGATTGCCGGCTGCGACCAATGGAGCTTGTGACTCCGGCAGAAAATCCGCACAATATGGCTGAAGTCGCTCTCTTAGCGTCGTGGCGTCTTTGCGTGAGACATTTTTTCACGCGAAGGCGCGAAGTCGCAAATGGTACTAGAATCACGGTGGGTGTGAGTCATGAGTATTGCAGAGTAAGTAACAATATCCGCCTATGAATTTGGGTGTGGTGATAGTTTGGATGTGTTTCTCTCTGTGCCTCTGTGAGAGCAAATGTTTTTCGCGACGTTTTTCTCACGGAGGCACAGAGGCACGGAGGGGAACAGGAATGACGTTGTGTGTGAGTGATGAGGACTTCAGGGTAATTGACAATATCCGCCTGTGAATTTGGGTGTGGTGATTGATTCGATGTGTTTCTCTCTGTGCCTCCGTGCCTCTGTGAGAGCAAATGTTTTTCGCGACGTTTTTCTCACGGAGGCACAGAGGCACGGAGGGGAACAGGAATGATGTTGTGTATGAGTGATGAGGACTACAGAGTGACTGACAATATCCGCCTGTGAATTTGGGTGTGGTGATTGTTTCGATGTGTTTCTCTTTGTGCCTCAGTGCCTCTGTGAGAGCAAATGTTTTTCTCACGGAGGCACAGAGGCACGGAGGGGAACAGGGATGGCGTTGTGTGTGAGTGATGAGGACTTCAGGGTAATTGACAATATCCGCCTGTGAATTTGGGTGTGGTGATAGTTTGGGTGTGTTTCTCTTTGTGCCTCCGTGCCTCTGTGAGAGCAAATGTTTTTCTCACGGAGGCACAGAGGCACGGAGGGGGACAGGAATGACGTTGTGTGTGAGTGGTGAGGACTTCAGGGTAATTGACAATATCCGCCTGTGAATTTGGGTGTGGTGATAGTTTTGATGTGTTTCTCTATGTGCCGCCGTGAGAGCAAATTTTTTTCGCAACGTTTTTCTCACGGAGGCACAGAGGCACGGAGGGGAACAGGAATGACGTTGTGTATGAGTGATGAGGACTTCAGGGTAAGTGAGAATATCCGCCTGTGAAGTTGGGTGTGGTGATTGATTCGATGTGTTTCTCTTTGTGGCTCCATGCCTCTGTGAGAGCAAGAATTTTTCTTACGGAGGCACTGAGGCACGGAGGGGACGGGATGTGCGTTGAGCAAGAGTCATGGGGACAAAGTCAATGAATTCATTCTTTCGAGATGCACAGCATCGACGGCAGTTTCTGCACACGGGCGGGGCGGGATTCGTCGCGACGGCGACCGCTGCGTTATTGGCTGATGCGGCTCGAGCGGAAACGTCGCGATCGCTGGAGTTACCTCGACCGGATTTTACTCCGACCGCGAAGAGCGTCATCTTCCTGTTTATGGAGGGCGGCCCGAGTCACATCGATTTATTCGACCCGAAGCCTTTGCTGAATGAACTCGCCGGGAAACCGCTGCCGGACAGTTTCGGCGACATTATTACAGCGATGGGGGAATCTCGTTCGCCCTTGTTGGCCTCACAGCGGAAATGGAAGCAGTACGGGCAGAATGGAACATGGGTTTCAGACTGGCTGCCTCATACGGCACAATGCGTTGACGACATTGCAGTGATTCGCAGTTGCTGGGCCGAAGGAATTAATCATTCGTCCGGTGTCTGCCAGATGAATACGTGTTCGCTGATCGGCGGACGACCGTCGCTCGGAAGCTGGGTGTCTTATGGGCTGGGCAGCGAGAACAATAATCTTCCGTCGTTTCTTGTGATGCAGGATAATAAATCGTCCGTCGTGAATGGTCCTCGCAATTGGGGCGCCGGATTTATGCCGGCCGTGTATCAAGGGGTTCGTCTGAGTGAAGGCTCCGAGCCAATTCCGAATCTGAATCCTCCCGAGGGCACCGGTGGATCGCAACAGCAGGGAAAGCTCAGCCTTCTGGACAAGCTCAACCGCAGTTTCGCCGGACGGCATCCGGAACAGTCTGAGCTAGATGCTCGCATCGCTGCTTATGAGCTGGCGTTTCGCATGCAGGCTCAGGCACCGGAAGCCGTTGCCATTGAAGAAGAGTCCGCGGCGACTCAAGCCCTGTACGGGATGGACAAGAAAGAAACAGCAACGTTTGGTCGCATGTGTTTGTTGTCACGTCGACTGGTCGAACGCGGCGTGCGATTTGTTCAGCTCTATCACGGAGCTGGCAGCAAATGGGATGCTCATTCGGGTATTGAAGCGAATCATTCCGGACATTGTCAGGCCACTGACCTGCCCATCGCGGGATTGCTCAAGGATCTCAAGCAACGCGGATTGCTGGAGCAGACGCTGGTGATCTGGGGCGGTGAGTTTGGGCGCACGCCGATGTCGGAGAAAGGCAATGGCCGCGACCACAATCCAACAGGCTTCACGATGTGGATGGCTGGTGGTGGCGTGAAGGGAGCTCAGACGATTGGCTCGACGGATGATCTGGGGTTGCGAGCAGTCGAAGACCGTCTGCACGTGCATGACTTGCACGCGTCGATCCTGCATTTGCTCGGACTCAATCATCGTGAACTGACCTGGTTCTACAAAGGTCGTCCTGAACGACCGACCGTTAATGAAGGAGACTTCTTTAAGCGGCTTGTTACAGGTTAAGTTTGCTCAGATGACGAACACGTTCCTTCTGCCGGTCATAAAGTCGAAACTTTTCAATGCAGGTGTTTGATGAAACGCAACGTTGAGGCTGAGGCTGGCATTAATTCGCAAAGTAGTGTGACCAGTCGACGAGAATTTCTCGAACAGACCGGAGTTGGGCTCGGCAGTG
>CANHVD010000175.1 GCA_947463775.1 Planctomycetaceae bacterium
CAAGGAATTGAATGCCGAGATGGCTTCTCAATGTCCAGGGATCACAGAGCAGAAGACATCTATGGCCGACACGCACGGCTCTTGCACCGCTCCAAAGCGATAATTGCAGGCTCGCTTTCGCATAATAGAAAAACTCCGGTCCCAAATCAGGACCGGAGTTTTTTTACGCGCGGAACGAGGCTTTGGTGGCCAGTCGCGAGGGATCTGCTCTGAGGTCCCGTCTTATGGAAGAAAGCTGATCGCCAGCCCGCGCCGCTACAAATGCCCGCTCCGCTCCAAAAGATTGAGCAGACTTGTGCTGACTTGATCCTGAAAGATGATGCAAACCATGGCGGCTGGAACCCCGCTTCAAACCTCCGCCGGCAATTCGATTCGCGAACTGATTTCTTCCAGTTCCAGAAGCATGGCTTCGATAGTGGCGTCATCACGTTCTTCGGCTGCGAGCTGAAGCTTCCGCGATGGTTCTGTGAAGGCAGCGAAGCCCACTGTTCCACCGGTGCCTTTCAGGCGATGAGCGATCTCGCGGACTTCCTGATAATCCATTCTGACCTGAGCTGCCCGCAGGCTCAGCATTGTGTCATCCATACAACCAACGAACGACTCGACGATCTCGCGGAATTCCGGAATGTCCAGTGGCAGAGTGGAGTGAATTGGTCTGCGGACCGTATTGCGAAACTCTCTTCCTGATTCTGAATCCAGGGGCTGGTTTCGATCGAGACCTCGGATCCCGGCGATTCCCGGCAACTGATCGAGAATCTCATCCAGCGAATCTCCGGTAATGGATGTTGAAGCAGACTGAGTTGCGTCGACCCTTGCGATGCGGCTGTTCGATGCAGGATGCTCGAGCGGTACGGGCAGTTCAGGTGGCGCATCGGTTGTTTCGAGGTATTCCGCGATAGTGCTCAACAGCAAATCGATGTTGATCGGTTTCGTCAGGAATCCGGAGCAGCCCGCTGTGACACAACGCTGGCGATCCTGTTCCATGACGTTGGCCGTGAATGCCAGAATTGGCGTTTTCAAACCCTGGTCACGCAGGGTCCGTGTGGCCGTGAAACCGTCCATCACAGGCATCTGCATGTCCATCAACAGCAGGTCATAAGTGCCGCGGCTGGCTTTTTCGACCGCAATGGCACCGTTCTCGGCTTCGTCGACTGTCAGTCCGGCTTTTCGCAGAACGAGACCAGCCAGTTGACGGTTGGCCTGCGTATCGTCCGTGATCAGAACTCGTGCCGGCTTGAAATAGACTCTCAGGCCATGTTGTTTGCTTCGTGATGAAGACCGGAATTTCTCGGAAGCCTGCTCAACGTCCAGCATCGGAACACCAGACAGATCGCCAGTCGCGATGGAGAAGTAAAATGTGCTTCCAACCCCCGGTTCACTTTGGACTGCAATTTGTCCGCCCATGGCTTCGGTCAGGCGTTTACTGATGGCAAGCCCCAGCCCTGTTCCGCCGAAGCGACGAGTGACTGATGAGTCCGCCTGCATGAATTCCTGAAACAGTCGACCTATCTGTTCCTGGGTCATTCCGATACCGGTGTCGGTGACTTCAAACCTCAGGAAGGGCTGGCCATTCTTTTCTTCCATGCTGGCCACAATCCGGACACCGCCTTCAGCCGTGAACTTAATGGCGTTGCCCACCAGATTCATCAGGATCTGACGCAGGCGAGTCGGGTCAGCCTGAATTGTTTCCGGGATGGCACCACGCAGGTTGATCGAAAGGCTCAATGACTGTTGCTCAGCCTTCATTCGCAGAACATTGACGACTTCATTCATTAGCTGGTATGGACTGCATTCACGAATTTCAAGTTCCAGTTTGCCGGCTTCGATCTTGGAGAAGTCAAGGATATCATTGATCAACTCAACGAGGTGAGTACCGCTGGCGTGAATCGTGTCGAGATAAGTTGTTCGTATAGATTCAGAATCCTCGAGACCACGGCGAAGGATGTCTGTGAAACCGACGATCGCATTCATCGGGTTTCGAATCTCATGGCTCATATTGGCAAGGAAGTCGCCTTTCGCCTTATTCGCAGCGTCAGCTTCTTCCTTGGCAAGTTTCAAGTCGATTTTATTCTTCTCAAGTTGAGTCACATCGTCCAGTGATACCATGACCCCACGGATCTTGCCTTCATTCCCGAACAGCGGAGAGCAGTTGACTTTGAAGATCCGTTTTTCGCCGGATGGATCAACAAAATCCATCGTGACTCCTGAGACTGGTCGTTCTGCAAGGCCGCACTCAGTCCAGGGCATTGTTGTCGAATTGTCTGTTCGCTTCAGGCTCATCTCACTTGTTTTGCGGCCCACGAGTGAATCTGCTGAGCATCGAGCTGTTCTTGACAGCGCATTATTGGCGAGCAGGATTCGGTCATCGAGGCTGACGATCATCAGTCCTTCATTCAGAATGTCCAGGGCTTCTCGCACGCGTCTCGGGACGGCACGTGAGGGATCCAGATTTTTGAGCACGAATCGCAGAAACAGACGGAACGAAAAGAATCCGGAAACAGCAACGAACATCAGTAACTGCAGTTGAGCATTTTCCGCGAAAGCGTACCAGCGGCCGGAGTCAAGTGGCAGAAAGCTCACTTCCAGTTTGCCCCAGATACCTTCTGATGTGTGAGATAACGGGACCTGCATAAAACTAGCGTTGGAATTGTCCCCCATCGTCTCGGGCCACAATTCTTCGTGGTCACCAACCGCAACGACCAGAACTCCGTCAGCTCGTCGAACGCCAAGGCTGCGAACCTGTTTTTGTCGAGTCGCTACATTGCGCAGGATCTGCTCGATGCCGGTGCGGTCATTGTTGGACAACAGTAAGGACGTGCTGAACGCCAGCGACTCCGTGAGCTGCGCGCGTCCCTGAGTGATCTCGACATTCTGGTCGGGAAGCAGGCCGAGAAAGTTGGCTGTGATCAATATCCCGACCATCGAACACACGAGGCCGATTGTAATTCTTGAAGCAGCAGTCAGGTTTTTCATATTCAGAATTTCTGGTACCAGAAAGTAATGCAATGCTCAGGATTCATCATCAGTCACGAAGATTCATTTCGGAGAATCTCGGGTGACAGGCCTTACGTCTTTGGTGGCGGAGTGGCTTTGTTCAGGCGGGCTTGTTCGCGGTCCATAATCGTTTGCAGGGATTCCTTGTCATCGTCCTTCCCTTCGCCATCAATCACCATCAGCGGGTCAAGCATGGTCCATGCCGGAATCTGAGAGAGCACTCCCGAGAGCAGCATGCCACCTCGAACCGCCCAGATCAGGTAACCCACAGAGAAGCCGGTCGTGACAACACCGACCGACCCAACGACTCGGCCATCCATACTGACGTTACGGCTGAGCTTCTTCTCGAACGAGTCAATCTGTTCTTCCGTACGAGCCGCAAGCTCCCGGTAGAACTCCTGGCGCTGGAGTTCCAGCGGTGTTAGAGCCGTATGAACATCCCAACGTTGCGACATAGATCCTGATGCGCCAGTGTACGCTTCACCAAAAGAATATCGTCGTCCAGCATCTCTATCGGTCGCTGTCGTGCTGGCTGATGCAGAGGTTGCAAGCGTTCTACCGGCGTCACCTTCCTGGATTTGCACCTGCGGAACAAATCCTGCCATATCGTCGTCTGAGTTAGCAGCGGCAGAAACTCCGATGGCCAACTGTTCATCGTCCTCCTCGGAAGTGCTGTGAGCTGCGATTGCATTTGCCGCAGGTGCCCCCGTTGTGTTGCTGGTCCCGCTCGAACTTGAAGCCGTCGATGTGGTCGAAGAAGTGCCCGAGGTCGAATTGGTGGTCGCCGTCCCGGATGAAGTGGTCGTTGTGCCTGTACTATTCCCGGAAGACGTCCCGCCGGAAGTACCACCTCCCACAAGAGGTGCCTGCACAAAGAGGCTCGCTGTCATTGTTGCTCCGGTAGTCTGACCATCAGAGCCTGCAAACCGAAAGCTGTCTGAGCCGAAGTAGCCTGTTGCGGGCGTGTACGTGAAGCTTCCATCAGGCCTTATCGTGACCGTACCGTGAGACGGCCCCTGGATCAGAACTACCGAAATGGAAGAGTCGTCCACATCGGTCGCTCTCAACAGAAGACCCGGAGTTGTTGCTGTCAGGGGCTGGCCGGAAAACGTTTCGCCGCTGTAATTCAGCAAGACCGGAGCATCATTGACCGCGATGACGCTGTGTGTGAACTGCGATGAGACGGTTGCACCCGCAGCATCTGTAGCGGTCACCCTGAGCACAGCGGTTCCGAAGGCATTTGTTTTTGCCAGCACCGAAAGAACTCCGGTGTTGGCATTGATACTAACGGAGTCAAGCAGTCCTGCCGTCTGGCTGACGGTCGTTACTGTATACGTCAGCGATTCCAGATCCGGATCGTGGAAACTGGCTGCTGTGGTGATTAACTGAAGACCGGCGTCTTCATTGACGGAAGTGTTCAGGATTCCGGACGTAATCGGACCTTCATTCACATTGGTAATGCCGAAAGCCACGTTTCGAACATTATCCGGATCACCGGCAATGGCGGAGTCATTGACTTGCCCTGTCACCAGAAAACTCCGACGGGCCTCATAATCAAGGCTGACACCGGCTTTGAGATAGAGCACATTAGCTCCATCCAGTTCAAAGAATGTCGCATCAGTTCCAGCGATCGAAATACTGCTAGTGCCAATGCCATCGTCGGTCACGATGAACTGACCGATTCGCAACCGACTGTTGAGCACTGTATTCTCGGCGATCGACACTCTCGTTCGCACAAAGTCCAGTGTGGCTGGCTGGTTAACGGTCAGCGTGACGGTCACCGGAGAACTGTTCGATTCTCCATCATTGACGAAGTACGTGAATGTGTCGACTCCCGAGAATCCCGCCCTCGCCCGATACCAGAACGTGCCATTCGCGTTCATTCCGAATGCGGCGGCATTGGCAGGGCCGGACTGGATCACAGCTGTCATAGAATCATTATCCGGATCCATATCATTGTTCAGAACTCCGGAAGATGGACTGGAAACAGATAACTGCTGAGTGCCATCGACCGCATAGGAATCTGCGGTTCCCTGAGACACGTGATTCACGGTCAGCACGAATCCGGCCGTACTGCTGGCACCATTGAGGTCTGTGACCGTGATGTTAATCGGAACGGTATGCTCAGAGGCATGGCTCAATGATTGTCCGCTGCGGAGTCGTAACTCGCCATTGACGACTTCAAATCGAGTGTCGTCAACTGTTGCGGTATGTCGGTCTCCGAAATCCACATCTGTAAATGTTAAACGGGCGACGGAAGCTCCCGAGATTCCTTCCGTCACACGCAGGTCTGACAGAGCGAGGTTATTCGGTGCGGAGTTGTTAACCGCAACAACGAACGGCCCGCCGGTCATTGAATGAGTCCCGTCTTCGTCGGTTCCGGACACGGTGATGGATCGCGTTCCACCGGGAGTCGCGTAGACGTGGGACACTGAGCTGAGATTTCCGGCGACCGTTTCTGAAGGAGTACCGTCACCCCAGTTTATGGTCCATGACGTAATCGCGTCCTGCCCCGGATCAGTCGACGACAGATTCAGGATGTAGTTCGCTCCGCTGTTGACCGACGAATCTCCACTGACCGTGATGATTGGCGGCGTGTTGGTGACGGTCAGCGTTGTTGTCACAACCGTTGACAGTCCTGCAGCATCCGTCACTCTCAGCCGGACATTGCGAATTCCATCGTCGTTGACACCCGGGCTGTCGGTGATCAGCTGGGCCCATGTTCGCGTGGGATTGATTCCGGTTGCATCGTCGAAGACACTGTCACCATCAAGATCCCATTCATAGGTCAAAACATCACCATCGGGGTCGTTCGATCCGGTTGCATTGACAGTCAGATCCCGCCCCTCGGCAATAACGTACGGACCGTCCATGATCGCGTCAGGAGCTTCATTGACGTTGGTCACGGTCAACGAGAAAGTGACAGTGCCATCCGGGCTTCCCCCGACGTCGATGTCATCAATCTGCAGATCCACAGTCAGAAAAGTCTGACTTTCGAAGTTCAGCAGAGTCGAAGTGTTAATGTACAGACCCTCTCCGATGACAGAGAACATGGAGGCATCTGCGCCCACCAGTGATAACTGATTATTGCCGAGGGCATCGTCGACGATTGTGAGATCTGTCACTTTGACGAACGTGCTGGAGTTCGCGTTTTCCGCGATCGAAGCCATTAGCGGAGTTATGGCGATCGAAGGTGCTTCATTCACATCCGTGATTGCAAGCGAAAACACTTTTGCGTCATCTGGAGATCCTGCATACGCCGGGTCATCGACTTCAATCGTCACGCCGACTGTTGCGGTCGTTTCATGATCAAAGATCGCTCCGGCTCTCAGGTAGAGTTCCTGCCCGATCAACTCAAAGAGACCGGCATTCACACCACTCAGACTCAGGTTGTTTGTGCCAATACCGTCATCGCTGATCGAAATTGAAGCAAGGTGAACTGCCGTTCCGATGGGGGTGTTTTCGCTCACAGATGACGTGATTGCGGTGATAGAAAGTGCTGGCGAAGTATTGATATCGATCGTAGTCAGGGTTGTTGTGACACGTCTGCCGGCTCCGCTGGAGTCAGTCGCTACGAGATCCAGGGTTACGGTCGGTTCGGCAATCGGATTGATCTGCACGCCTGACTTGAGTTTCAATTGTCCGGAAACGATCTCGAAGCGGGTATCGCTGACGGTGATCGTGTGAGTATCCCCCGCATCGGGATCCGTGACGGTGACATTGCCGACTACCGCGGCGTTCGTGTATCCCGCGAAAGAACTGCTGGAAACATTCACCGTCGTGGGGGCATCGTTAACAGATTGCACGGTCAAAGTCACCGTGACTGGTGCCAGGACGTTGGTGCCGTCCGTGAGACGATAAGTAAATGAGTCTGTTCCGTTGAAATTGGCCTGCGGTGTATAGGAGAACGTGCCATCGCTGTTCATCGTGAAAGCTTGACTGCGAGTCGGATTCGTCCACGATGCTACGGAGAGTGTGTCTCCATCCGGATCACTATCGTTTCTCAGGACTCCGGTCGGGCCGGCTTCTGCCGAGCCGATCGTCGTGAATGTTCCCGTCATGGAGCGATAGTCGGCCAGGACCTGGGCGGCCGTCACTGACGTTCGCGAAGCTCGGAATTCATCAATGGCTCCATCGAATGTCCGTGTCGTCGCGGCCGCATGGTTGCCAATTGTGAGTTGCAGGGACGAGTCGTTCAGCATTGATCCTGATGGCGTGTAGATTTCGCTGACCGCAAACTGAACACCATTGATGAAAATCTTCGGATCGGTCGTCGGTGTCCCCGCGTTGTAGACCACCGTGATTTGGTACCAGCCACCGCTCAATGCGATGACTCCATTATTGGTTTTCCATTCTCCCTGAGTTGTGCGGAATCCATGATCGAAAAGAATCGCCCCGTCTGCAGTCACCTGCAGACCCCAGCCGGCTGCTCCTCCCCCGCCTGCTAACGTCGTCGCCGCTTTGTCGGCAATTCGACCGAATCCACCTTCTCCCCAGCCATCTGGATTGATCCAGGCAGAGATTGTCCCTCCACTGGCGAAGATGTTGTTCAGATCTGTCGACGATCCCAGCTTGATGTTGTCATCCACTCCGTCAAAATCTCTGGCCGAGGCACTGATGCCGCCGCTGATCGCTGTCGCTCCCGAGGTTGTGACAGTCAGTGCATTGGACGAGGAATCAACGGGCGTGCCGTTCATGTGCAGAACAGCTTCCTGATTGGTCCAGACTGCTCCGGAATTCTGAACATTCGCAGCGCCGGAATTCCCGTAGTACATCCAGACAAAGTCTGTGTTTGATGCGGCGTCGATCTGAGGAATTCGCACCCAGACTCGCGAGGTTCCCGATTCGTCCCACGACTCAATTTCGTAGTCCAGTAATGTTCCGTCGCCGTCAACGAATCTCAAATCGTGGCCGTTGTTCAGCGTCTTCGAGTAATCAATTCTCGTGGCGTCAAGAGTCACAAGGACTGCCTGATTGGTCAGCGCTGTGCCCGCCCCATTGTTGAACGTCAGTCTTTGACGCGTCGTCCATTGGTTGTTGAACCAGCCGGGAACTCCGGTTGCGAGTGTCGTATCTTCAAGCAGCGTATAGCTGTCAGATGTTGCTGTCGGAGCGAGATTCACTCGATTCAGAGTCAACGTGGCAGTATCAGAATTCGTGCTCCAGGCCGTTGTGCCGCCGCGACCTGTGACTCCCAGATCAACCTTGGCCCCGGCCGTTCCGGTTGACTGATCCCACGCGACGTAACTCATCGTGGCTGTGCCGGCGGCTGTTCCACTTCCCGCAAATCGAATTTGATCCGTGGATCGCAGCAGTAACGAACTGTTGGCAGAAACAGATCCGAAATTCACCCAGGTCGTGCCGTTGGTTGAGTATTGCCAGTTGCCAGTCCCGGTCGCGGCTGTGACGGAGATTCCTCTCAGCGCACCAGTATCAACATCTGTCACGGAAGTCCCCAACAGACTGCTCACCGTGGTGGCCGCCGAGTTTTCGTTGGCAATGATGGTGCCCAGCGTTGGGGATACAGCGGTCAGTACCGGTGCATCGTTCACACCGGTAATCGTTACAGTGACTCGAGCCGTATCTGAGTTTCCGTTGCCATCGGACACGGTGTAACGAAACGAATCTGTTGTGGTTGCTCCTGCCGCGAGTGATTCAAATTGCCCGTTGGGGTTGTATGTAACAGAACCGTTCGTTCCCACGGTTACACTGCCCCGCGTTGAATCAGTCGATGTGTCTGTCGAAGTGACAGTAATCCCAGCCTGAGTTCCCGCGACAGCATTAAAGTTGTTCAGAGCCTGAGTGCCCGACAACGCCGTATCGTAGAGCCGGAAGAGTGCCATTTCACCGGCGAATGGATCCGCACCTGCGACGGAAAAGACACTGGCCGATCCATCAATATTGCCAAGTGCAAAGTTCTCTGTGATGTCAGACCATGACGTGAAGCCAGAGTTCGAATCAGTGCCAACGGAAACGCCGTTGACAAACATTTCAATCGAGGCCACTCCGGCGTTCAGACGCACAGAGCCCATAAACTGCACGAAGTCTCCGGTGGCTAACTGAGCACTGATGTCCGAAGTCACGACGACTTCTGCTGTCCCCGAATAGACGGAATACTCAAGCTGTGTTCCATTGAGTCGCAGTGACAAACCACTGCCCGGCTGTGCAGTTCCGGAATCAATCAGGATGTACTTCTTTGTCAGTTCATCCGGACGAAACCAGAGTTCCATTGCCCCTGTGCCATCAGTAGGATTGCCGGGAAGTGACGCCACTGGCACACTGCTATAGGCACCGGAAGTTGCTGATCCGTTGAAGTCAAAGGACGACAGAATGCCATGATGATGGCTTGGTGTAACTGCGCTACGAGTCACTCCCGTGCCAAGATTCAGCCCGAAACCGGTGTTGGCTGTCGAGTTCTGCCAGATTGTGTCGCCGTTGGTGTCCTGAGCCGCATTAAAGTCCAGCACTGCCCCCGAGGTAATTGCACCTGCAGGGACATCATCGTTCGAGAGTACTCCCGGGGCTGCACCGGTCAGCGGCGTGTTTTCGTTTGTTGAAACTGTGTTGTTTCGAGCGACGATCGGCCCATTTCCTACGGTCAATACCAAAGCTCGCGTCAGCTCATTGCCGGCGAGATCCCTCGTGGTAATACTCATAGAAACCGACGTCTCGGTGTCTCTGTTCACCGATTGCCCCGCCTTGAGTTTCAACTGGCCTGAAACGACCTCAAAGCGATTATCGGTGACTGTATAGGTATGAAAATCTCCAGTGGTGGAGTC
>CANHVD010000176.1 GCA_947463775.1 Planctomycetaceae bacterium
AAAGTGCGAGCTGTTGAAACCTCGCTCGGCAAAGATCATCCGGATGCGGTCAAGCAGCGAGCCGAACTTCGAGTCCTCGTCCAAAAGACTTTCGCCGAGCGGCAGGAAATCCAGCGGTCCGAACTTGCGGAGTTCACTCGCCGGCTTCAACACATGCAGCGATCAATTGAAACTCGCGAAAAGATTGCGGACAAGATCGTGGATCGACGAGTTGAAGTGTTGCTTAATCCCGACGTTGATTGGAGAGATCCAATTTCTACCGCGAGCACCCCGGCTTCCACGGGTGTCATCGTTCGCACTGAAGCCAATTCAGACATGAAGGAAGCGCCTCCCGCTCATTCGCAAGAACCGTTTTCCATCGACGGTCCTTTGGAGGAGCGTCCGTCCGTTTCCGGATCAGTGACAGATCATCAAACTCAGCTTCGCATCTGTATAGATGCACTTGCCAGGGACGTCGATGAGTTCGAGGATCGAACGCCGCTAAAACTATTAATGGAATTCAAAGACCAGCCTGTGCTTCAAATCACGGACGACTTCAAAGCAGCCGTTTCAAGTTTACGAGAGCAGATTAATCTTGATGCTCCGCGAGCAAAGCTTGAGGAGTGTTTTGCCGCTGTCAGTCAACACGGCGCCGCCTTTGTTCAAGCGTGGAGCAACGTGAAGTCTCAACCTGCAAAGGTAGTACTGAACGAGATTGCGGACGACATTCTCAGTCTTGAGCGTTGTATCGAGTCTCTGGATCAAGTTGAGGGTGATGGCGCAATGCTGAATTCCGCCCCTGAGCCCCTCGCCGTAAAACAAAATGCAGCAGAGTTAGAGGCCGACAAGGAAACGGTATCGCTCACACTCTTCGAAATAACCGATGCGAAGTTCATGCCGTCGGACGATACGAATGTCAGACAGACAGCGGCTCCGGCGGACTTTGACGATCAGCTGGCCAACATGCTGAAAAACAAGACGGCAAAGTTGATTGGAAAACACACCATCGAAACGACGGGAAATCAATTGGCGACTTTGCACAGCGGCGGCAGATTCGAAGTACCGTCCTCTTCGCCGGAAAAAAAGGCAGAAGTTGTGTTCGGTACAACGATCGAGATTACTCCTGGAACCTTGAATGGCGAACGAGTGTTTCAGATTGTCTGGAACGAACGCTTAAGGAATTTCGAAAATGATGTTTCCGGAATACCAGGCATCGACGAAAAACGAATCGAAGTCAACATTAATTCACCATCGCCCGGCGGGGCGGGATATCTGTTTGGACCGCTCAAAGGGAAAAACCAGACCCGTCGCATGTTTGTTCATTTCTTGCTCCCTTCTGCTTCTTCAGACGAGCCGCCGGTATTGCGACATGAGCCATTGACGGAACCTCAATCCAACGATCCCAACGCTGCGTTGCGGCAAAGATCTGATGGAGTGACGCAAGAGACAACTGCAGACCATTCGTTCTTCCGGGAAGAAGAAGAATTTCCACCGAAGTCTGATGCTGAGAAATCCTTAGGTCGGCTGGTTCTGGTGTTCGCGAACGATGCTGCTCGTCGTATGGTTCCAGCGTTGATGGTGAAGCACGGTGAGCGGACGCTGGCTCTGACCGTCGGTCCGGCGACGATTGTTCCTGATGATACACCGCACGCGATTGATCGCACGTTTCTGGAGTTCTACAACCAAGATGATGTTCCGACCGAGTATTCGCAGGAACTCGAATTCCCCGATCTGCGGGCCTACGAGGCGAAGGAGTCGCTGACAGAGTTTCAGCTTGAGAATCCTGTCACTGTGGAATTGTCGGATCAACTTTCGGCCATCATCAATCATGGTCAGGCGGACTTCAAGGTAACGTCACGTGCAGCCCGAGTCACTGCCTTGGAGCAATCCACAACATGGGAGCTTCCCAGCCACAATGTGACTCGCGAATTCACCGGCCTCGTTCAGATCGATCAGCGACTGCCTGAAGGCACTCCACTGTTTAAGAACGGAGAACTTGCGGGGATCACTCTGCTGGGGACTCGTTTTATGAAAGACGATGTGCCGGGTTCCTATGTCGTTCCAGCCAGTCGCATCTTCGACGTGTTGAGGCAGGTGGAGGCCAAGTAGGGCTGCTTAACGCAGATCTCCGCAGGTTGTTTACCTCAATCGACATTAAAACAGAATTCCTGTCGACGGAGCGACAGGTGTACCGTACACCCGTCGCTCCGCCGACGGGATCTGGTTGCACAACCATCAGCCGACGCCGACCTGGGTTTCCCACCCGCGGCATGCATCACGCCACCTGCACACTTTGGCTCGCCTTGCCGCAAAATCCCGGCCGGCCGGCAGGTTCTACTATCAGCGATGCACTTTCTGCACTGCCTACAGCTTTTTCAGCAAGCTGCTAGACTCCCGCAAAACTGATTTCCAAACGCGCGAAGACTGGTGTTGGTGGCGGGCGGGAACGACTCTCTGAAAGTGGAAAAATGGCTCGGGTGTTCGTAAAGGAACTGAAGGACGGCGATTCCGTCAATGAGGTCTATCTGCTGGCGGATAAACAACTGCGAGCCAACCGCAACGCGAATCTTTACCTCCTTGCGACTCTTCGCGACCGAACCGGTGTCGTAAGCGGTCTGATGTGGAATGTGGTCGAAGAAAACGTCCAGCACATTTCTTCCGGAGACTATGTTCGAGTTCGCGGCAAAGTGCAGCTCTATCAGGGCGGGCTGCAGATGATCGTGACTCATATCGATCCGGTTCCCGAAACAACCTGCAATCCGGAAGACTTCAACGTTCAGGCTCAGGCCAATGCGGCTCCTCTGCTGGCACGACTGAAAGAGCTGCTGTTCTCCATCAAGAGTACTGAACTGCTGACTCTGGCCAGTGCCTTTATGGAAGACGAAGCACTGGTCACGGGACTGTGTTCGGCTCCCGCCGGCGTGAAAGCGCACCATGCGTATATGGGCGGGCTTATCGAACATGTCGTGGGCATGTCAGAAGTGGCCGATCGCATCTGCACGTTGTACCCAACTCTGAACCGCGACCTGCTGATGCTGGGAGTGCTGCTGCACGACATCGGCAAAGTCCGGGAACTTTCGTGGGATCCAACGCTGGCCTACACGGATGAAGGGCAATTGCTTGGACATATCAACATCGCTATTGAGATGCTGAACGAGAAGCTCAAGGTCGTAGAAACCCGCCTTGGCCGACCGGTCGAAACGGAAGACATCCTGCGCCTGAAGCACATGATTCTCAGCCATCACGGAACCCGAGAATTCGGCAGTCCGACGATTCCAATGACCCCGGAAGCCATCACCTTGCACCATATTGATAATCTGGATGCCAAGCTGAATGAGTTCAGCCGAGCCATCGAGGATGACTTGAACGCGGAATCGGCATGGACCCCTTTTAATCCTCGCACGGATCGACGTCTGTTCAAAGGCTTGCCAAAACACGCGTAATTTCGTGTGTGGTAAGGATTACACCCAACGATTTTTGAGCCATCCCTCGTATTCGCTCACAGCGGGTTTCATGTTGGCTTATACTCTCTGGTACAGTTTCTGACGAAGCTGTTAATCGAATTTGACTGGTCGTGAGATGGCCGATTGCAAATCGTGAAATCGTCTCCCAAGCCAACCCGCCTCAAAACGGACCTGATAGACAATGATCTGCGTAAGTCTCGGACGAACTCGGCATTCGTCCATTATGGAAGAACATCGGGCTCTGGCATCAAAGGGTGCTGAGCTGGTCGAGTTGCGCGTTGACTATATGCGGAAGAAGCCGGACATTGGTCTTCTTCTGAAAGAGCGACCAACTCCGGTTGTGGTGACATGCCGACGGCGTTCAGATCGAGGCCGCTGGTTTGGAACCGAAGAACAGCGCTTGTCGATTCTGCGGGAAGCCATTATCGCAGGTGCTGAGTATGTTGACCTGGAAGATGACATCGCCAAGTCAATCCGACGATACGGCAAGACGAAGCGAATTGTCAGCTACCACAACTTCGACGAGACGCCGATGGAGCTGTACGACATCCATCGTCGATTGTCTCAGTGCGATCCTGATGTCATCAAGATTGTAACGATGGCAAACTCACCCGGAGACAATGTGCGGATGCTGGAGATGGTCAGTGCCGCACAGGTGCCGACGGTTGGATTCTGTATGGGTGAACTGGGGACCGTCAGTCGCATTCTCTGCGGTCGAGCTGGTTCACCATTCACCTATGCCAGCTTCAGCCGCGAACGTGAAATGGCTCCAGGACAGTTGTCCTATGCCGAGGTGCGAAATCTTTATCGCTTCAACAAGATTACTAAAGACACAAAAGTCTTCGGTGTGATTGGTGATCCGATCGCTCAAAGCAAGAGCCCATTAATTCACAACGCCGCGTTTCGCAAGCTGGGTATCGACGCGGTTTATCTTCCGTTGCGGGTACCAGCCGATGGGTTGCTTGCATCGTTGAAAGAGTATGACAGCCTTGGAATCAGTGGCTACAGTGTCACGATTCCTCACAAAGAGGCCGTGTTGCAATTCTGCGATTCTCTGGACGCGGAAACCGATGAAATCGGCGCGGCGAATACTCTCTATAAGTCTGATGGGGAATGGCAAGCCACGAACACCGATGCTTCGGCCGCCATGGAAGCCATCCAGTCCGGCATGCTGAAAGCCGGCGGCTCTCATGAACTCATGGGGCGTAAGGTACTTATTCTTGGGGCTGGTGGTGTTGCTCGAGCGATTGCTTTCGCCCTGCAGAATGATGGGGCCACGGTAACGATTACGAATCGCTCTCGAGACAGGGGAAAAGCTCTGGCCGCAGAGCTTAAATGCCAATTCGCTTCGTGGGAAAATCGCGGTGCGGAAAGCTGTGAAATCCTGATTAATTGTACGTCCGTCGGAATGCACCCGAACCTGAACGAAACACCTTTCGAGCCAAACTGGCTGAGCGATTCAACTCTGGTCTTCGACACCGTGTACAACCCTGAACAGACATTGCTCCTGAAACACGCTCGCGAACGAGGCTGTCCGACTGTAGGCGGGATAGAGATGTTCGTTCGACAGGCAGGCCGTCAGTTTGAGCTCTTCACCGGTGAATCGCCACCTCTGGAGTACATGACTGAGACTTTGCGGCGAGCGATGTCGGCGGCTCGTATGGTGGTTGCGCCTGAGTCCGAGAAAACCGAGGATGACGAGAGCGAGTCAGACGACTGACACAAGAATCTCTACCGCAGAGGTTGCTGGAGAAATTTTGATTTCCTTCATAGAGCCGACTTCTGTCAGCATTGTTGATCAGGTTTCCAGACGAATACTGCCAGAAGCCGGTACCACAAGCTGAACGGCGTACAAACCGAATAAATCTGTTGTCCCAGGATGAATTAAGAGCAACGTAGCTTTGGCATCAGAGTTTTTGATTGGCGCGACATGGTTGTCACATTGATTGGTTATCGAGCCAGTGGAAAATCCAGCGTCGCTCCCAGACTGGCGAAGCGGCTGGGATGGTCGTGGTTCGACAGTGACGTTGTGATTGAGCAGCAGGCGGGGGTCTCGATTAAAGATATCTTCCAGCATGAAGGCGAGGCCGGGTTTCGAAAACGTGAAGCCGAGGTTTTGGCACATTTGCTAAGTCAGACAAATGTTGTTGTTGCCAGCGGTGGTGGTGCTGTGCTGTCCGAAGAGAATCGCAGAACCATGAAAGCGGCTGGTCCTGTCATTTGGCTTCAGGCGCCCGTGGATGTGCTCGTCCGCCGCCTCGGTGGAGATCAGATGTCGACTCAGCGACGCCCAAGCCTCACGGGAAAGCCAATTGGAACCGAGGTTGCGGAAGTGCTGGCGTTCCGAGAGCCGCTCTACCGAGAATGTGCGACTCTGGTTGTTGATGCCGGAACAGAGCGCCCCGAACAAATGGCGAGACGTATCGCGGACTATGTCACCGGCCTTTCGACAGTGCAGGAACAATCGACATGATGTACGACCTGCCTCGATCGTTTGTCCTGTCGTTCCTCTTTGTCCTGGGCTGTTGCATCGGGAGTTTCCTGAATGTCTGCATCCACAGATTTCCCTCCAAGGCCAGTCTTTGGGATCAATTGAAGGCGCTTAATAGTCACGGTTCCGGATGTCCTCGCTGCGCGGCATCTATCAAATGGCGTGACAACATCCCGTTGCTTGGCTGGCTGATGCTCCGTGGAAGATGTCGAAATTGCCACCAGTCGATATCAAAGCGCTATCCACTGGTTGAACTTCTGACAGGAATACTGTTCGTTGTTGTTTATCAGGCGGAGATGCCAACTAATTTCTGGAATGCAATATCGAATTTTGGCATTCAATCCCCTGATGGACCTCAAACAATTACGGGCCTCTGGTCAACTCCGACATGGCTACACATACGTTATCTGCTGCACATCGGGATGATCTGCTGTCTGATTGTGGCGACTTTTATTGACATCGAACTTCGCATCATCCCGGACGGATGCACTATCCCGATGCTGCTTGTGGCGATTATCGTGTCGACCGCATGTGGGCAAACATTTCTGGTTCCCGTCTGGACACAGGACTACAGCGTTATCACAACACTACAGTCCATCTCACCAGAATGGCTTAAGCCTCTGATTTTTGCCTGGGACGCAACGGCATTTGCGGCAAAACATCCACTCCTCCATGGCTTTCTTGTCAGTCTTGTTGGAGCAATAGCCGGGGGTGGCGTCGTCTGGATGGTCCGCGTCATTGGCGTTCTGGTTCTAAAAGAAGAGGCGATGGGATTTGGCGATGTTACGCTGATGGCCATGGTGGGAAGTGTCGTAGGCTGGCAGCCGGTGACGACCGTCTTTTTTGTTGCACCAGTCCTCGCCATTGCAGCAGCAATTGTCGCCTGGCTGACGAAACGCGATCGGCAGATTCCGTATGGACCATGGCTCAGTCTCGCAACCTTCCTGTTGCTGATGGCGTGGCCCATCGTCTGGCCATTTGCCGACAGAATCTTTGACATGGGCCCGTTTGTGCCGCTGCTTGCGTTGATCATGGCTTTGTCACTAGCGGCCTCCTTACAGCTTATTCAATTGGTCAAACGTGCATTCGGCGTATCACCGGTCATCGACGGCTTGAGAATTCGTGACCTCGAAGAGTTTCGCATACTACGGCGATGCCTTGGACTCCCCGTCGAAGAATTGCGTGTAAATACGGAGGGCGGCTGGACATCGGCTGATCATCTGATGTTCTACAACGGCGAACGTCCTGACGAGCAGACCGGTCAGTGGAATCGCCCACTATGGCCTGGTAGTCGAGCAGGACAGGGCGGAGCAGCATACGATCGATGGCGATACGGCAACCGAAATCGCTAAGATGTTGCGACTACCTTAGTCATTGAGCATGACATTAATCCGTGTCAACTGCCGCACCTTCAATGACTTCAAACCAATCGTCGCTTGCAAACCACTCTCGACCAACGGCTCGAATGCTATGAAGTCTCTGCCCCGTGTTGTTGCGTTGGCTGCAATCGTGTTGATCAGCATGGTTGCAGAGTCAAAGCCCATTTTCTCCCAATCAGTCGATGTGACGAACGTTGAAGCACGCTTCGGCGCAGAGCTTGGTGGTTTCCTGAAGGCTCACTGCCAGCAATGCCACAATCCAGCGAAGCAAGAAGGCAAACTGGATCTGACTCAGGCTGTTTCAGTGGAAGCAGTGCGAGCTAATCATCGTTTGTGGGAGATCGTCCTGCAGCGACTGGAGCAGCAGGAAATGCCTCCGGCTGATTTCTCTCCTCAGCCATCCGAAGAATCCCGTCAATTGGCCATCGCCTGGCTGAACGACTTCCGAAAAAGTGAGGCTCAACGGCACTCGGGCGATCCTGGTCCGATTCTGGCCAGACGGCTCAGCAACGCCGAATATGACAATTCGATACGCGATCTCACTGGCGTCGATATTCGACCAACTCGAGAGTTCCCGGTCGACCCCGCGAATGAAGCGGGATTCGATAACTCGGGCGAATCGCTTTCGATGTCGCCTGGTTTGCTCGCGAAGTATTTGACGGCCGCAAGGCTGGTTGCCGACCACGCCGTGTTGACTCCCACAGAAATTCTCTTCGCCCCCTATCCTGCGGTAGCAGAGACAGATCGCGACAAGTTCTGCGTCCAGAGAGTTGTTGATTTTTATGCAAAGCATGATGTGGACTATGTTCAATACTTTCTGACACTTTGGAGGTATCAACATCGCGTGCTGACGGACAGAGAATCATGGACGCTGCCGGACTTTGCCGAGGAATCACATCTCAGCGCCAGATACCTGGAGATGTTGTGGCAGATGCTCCAATCGCAGAATGCCATCGGCCCGCAAAGGGAACTTCAGGAGGCATGGGCCAGGTTGCCAGTCGGCATCGAACAAATCGACAATGCTCGCATCGCATGCGAGAAACTGTCGCAGCTTGTGAAGGAGATTCGTTCAGACCTTGATGTCCCGGTCGAAAGATTAAAGGTTGATGGCCTGTCACCTGGCAGTCAACCTTTGATTCTTTGGTGGAATCAGAAAGTTGCCGAAAGCCGCATGTCTTTCCCCGGCGATGGCAATGACGCAGATCTGGATAGCGCGCGAAAACAGTTCTGCGAACTCTTTCCAAATGCGTTTGCTGTCTCAAGTCGAGGACACTACTCCAATGCGGAACTAGGGGCCAACATTCGGCTTCTCTCGGCGGGCTTCCATTTGATGCAGGGGTACTTTCGAGATGATCTGCCCCTTCGGGAATTGATTCTGACTGACACCGAAAACCAGACACTCGAGGAACTGTGGCAGGATCTTAATTACGTGACACAGGCTCCAATCCGCCAATACAAAGACTTCCTGTTTTTTGAGCGTGCAGAGCCGCCTCAGTTTGCCGGTGGCGAGGAATTTGACTTCGCTCGCCCTGAAAACCGTGACGTGACATCGCAGGAGAATATTCAGCGTCTCAAAGAATTGTTTCTCAACAAGGCTGTCGCACAGGGAGCAAATCAGGAGGCCCGGAACGCGATCGAGAAATACTTCGAGGACATGAATCAGTCGTTTCGCTGGATCGAAGAATCTGAACAGGCTGCCGAGTCAATTCACATCCAATCGTTGCTGAAATTTTCCGAACGTGCCTGGCGCAGACCTTTGACAACCGATGAGCAAGTGGAGATCAAGGAGACATATCGTTCGCTGAGAGAACGCGAAATGCTCAGTCACGAAGACGCTATTCGGGACTCTATTGCCGGCGTGCTGATGTCACCTAACTTCGGCTACCGTCTGGTGCTGAACGCAACTCCGCAGGAAGCAACGTCGACGGTTGGGGGAACTGCGTCACTGACTGACTATGAGCTGGCTAGCCGACTGAGCTATTTTCTATGGGCCAGCATTCCGGATGAAGAGTTACTGCAGCATGCTGCGGCCGGAGATCTCCACCAGGCCTCGGTACTGACATCACAGGTTCGCCGCATGATGAAGGATGCAAGAATGCGCGGCCTGGCCACCGAGTTTCTCGGAAACTGGCTGGACTTTCGACGGTTTGAGGAGCACAACGCTGTGGATCGAGAACGATTCCCTGTGTTCAACAATAACCTGCGGCAGGCGATGTATGAAGAGCCGATCAGGTTCTTTATGGACCTTGCGGAACGAGACGGCTCCCTGACGGAATTCATTGGCGCCGAACACACATTTGCAAACGTGCCTCTAGCCGCACACTACGGCTTTGATGTGACGAGATTCTCAGCCGAGAAATCGGCTTCAGCAGACACAAATAACGAATGGCTGCGGTTCGACAATGTCGCGGCGCATGGGCGAGGCGGTCTGCTGCCGATGGCGGTATTCCTTAC
>CANHVD010000177.1 GCA_947463775.1 Planctomycetaceae bacterium
AACCACGCCTACTTCAATCTCGCCGGTGAAGGCAGCGAGACGGTGCTGAACCACAGTCTGCGACTGAATGCCGACAACTACACCGTATCCGATGACACGATGATTCCAACCGGGGAAATTGCCCCTGTCGAGGGCACAGATCTCGACTTCCGCAAACGAACAGTGATCGGTAAACGCATCGAATCAATCGGCAAAACAGCTGCGATCGGCTATGACCATAACTTCGTATTGAATCCACGCGAAGAAGGCAAGACGATGACTCTTGCAGCCATTGTTGTCGAAAAAGAGTCCGGTCGCCGCATGCTTGTCATGACGACCGAACCGGGCATTCAGTTCTACTCCGGAAACTTCCTGAAGGGTCAGAAGGGCAAAGGCGGAAAGACCTATGCCCACCGCAGTGCTCTGTGCCTCGAAACACAGCACTATCCGGACTCGGTGAATCACGAGAATTTCCCGACGACAATTCTGAAGCCGGGCGAGAAGTACGAATCAAAAACAACCTACACTTTTGAGATCGAGAAGCCTGAACCTGCTAAGAACTGAGCCTCTACGGATTTGGTTCGAAATAGTATCCTTGAATGGTGTGCCTGCGTTCGCCGCGGCGAACTTGTCACACCCTACAAATTCCAACGTTTTTCTGTAGGGTGCGAAAAGTGAGCGTCAGAGAACGCAGGCACACCGGTTGTATCTTCTCTTGAGCCGGATGTTGTTTCGGGCCTGTTCCTAACTCGTTTGGTCTCTCGGCTTGATATCGAACGAATCGCTCATGTTGTTGGCGATCTGCAACTCGTGAACGACTTGAGCATCAACAATAAAGAAATAGTCGACAGAAGTGTCATTCAGCAGCAGGCTGCGGAGAACAGATTTTTCCCAGCCCGCCGGAGAGATTTATGTGGCCGGAAGGTGAACAGACTCAGGAACTTCTCAAGGGGGTCACTGATGGTGATTCGCAGGCAGTCAATCGCCTGATGGATCGACATCGGGAGGCTGTTCGGCGCATGATCCAAATGCGACTCGATCAGGCCGTGGCTCGTCGAGTCGACGCCAGCGATGTCGTGCAGGACGTCCTGATGGAAGCGTCTCAGCGTCTGAAGGACTATCTGGCAAATCCGGTGATGCCGTTCCATCTTTGGCTGCGACAATTGGCCAAAGATCGCATCATTGATATGCACCGACGCCATCGAGCCGCTCAGCGCCGCTCGGTGGATCGGGAGCAAAACATGAGCGGCCTTGGGAACGACGAGCAATCGGCCGCGGATCTAGCGGCTCTGCTGAAAGATGCCGAACTCACACCAGCCGCAGCCGCGCTTCGCAGAGAAATGGAGCAACGGTTTCTCGTCGCTCTGGATCAACTGGAAGAGAACGATCGCGAAATCGTCGTGATGCGACACTTCGAACATCTGGGAAACAGCGAAGTGGCGGAAGCTCTGGGATTATCTCCGCCTGCCGCCGGAATGCGTTACCTCCGCGCCATCCGGCGACTGCGCGAACTTCTTGGCAGCGATGATGCGTCAATGAGTTCCTAAGCAGGCGAGCGGCAGGGCGTCAGCCCTCCGAGCTCTGCACTCGATCGCCAACAGTCTCGCTCGGCCAAAGGAAGAGCAGGGCGACCAGCGCAACGACTGGGGCGATGCCGGCGACGGCTAGTCCTGCATCATACGAATGCGTCCGGTCCACGATCTTTCCAAACACCGACTGCATCGGTGAAGAAACCAGCCACGCTAATGCTCCCAGCAGGCCGGCTGTCTTCCCCATGTGTCGTTCACTCGTTTCCTGCGACATCGAATAGTAGCAGGGGAACAAACCCAGTGAGCCCGCTGCGATAATCAGCAACACAATATAAAGCCCGGGCCCAAGCGGCAGAACGGAAGCCACTGTCGTCAAGGCCGTCAGAGCCGCGCAGAAGCCAAAGACCAGCATTCGCGATCGATGAGGACTCATTCCTATTTTCGCCATCCAGAGCGTCATAGCTCCTGCCGCAATACAGCCGGCATCAGCCGCGATGTAGTAGGCGGAGTTAAACAGCAGGGCAGTTTTCTCTGTAGCGCCGCGTCCTTCCTGTAGAAACGCAGGCAGCCATGCTCGAATCAACTGCCATGTCAGATTGATACAGATCACAACTGGCACCAACGTCCAGAACTTCCGGTTGGTCAGGCATTCCCACAAGAAGCCGGAGTCCTTGGGCATGTCATGGGCTTCTTCAACTTTTGGCGCCGGCAAATCATCTGCGCGAGTTGAAAACAGCCAGGCCAGAGCCCAGACAACTCCGAGTGATCCGATAATAATGAACGGTGATCGCCAGGCTCCGGCCGCTTCGTTGTTGCCGACGATCATCAGGATCACCGGTGGCGTCAGAATGGCACCAATTGCACCGCCGCTTTGCAGGATGCTATTTCCCATCGTACGTTTGCTGCTGTCGAGTACGATCTTTGTGGTCCGCAGCGCACATGGCCAATGACCGGCTTCGAAAAAGCCCAGCAGAATTCGGCAGACCAGCATCGATTTATAATCACTGCAGAATCCCGTGAGCACTCCAATTGTCGACCATGCCAGCAGCACAGCCGGATAGAGAAAGCGAACAGAAATACGATCGGAGAGAAATCCAAAGAACAAAGATCCGACAGCAAACGACCAGCCAAAACCCCATTCAAGATTCCCGTAGAGTTCATTACTGAGCGACAACTCCCGTGTAATGCGGACCTTCAGATTCGCCAGAGTCTGACGATCCATATAGTTGATCATCGTCGCCAGCAGCAGCAATCCACTGATCCACCAAACCCACGTCGACGACCGCGGGGCGGGAGACTTATCCGCGGACGGCACCTCGGGAGACTCGAAGGTATTATGAGCAGTCGACATGCAGCACTTTCTGAGATCTCAGAGGAGGCAGGAAAAATGGCGGGATGCGCATAATGGTCGTTTCGTGGCACCGCTTCAACGCGCTGTCACTCGAGAATCAATCGATTCGTCCCGAAAAACACCACGAATGTGGCATAGAACCTCACCCTGTCGACGCGAAACCGGAACAATACTTCGGAAATTCATGTCCACCGAATGCAAACCAGTGGTTCGACAACCGACTAAGCATTCTGCTTATCCCGGATCGCATATTCAGCCAGAGTTGGAAAAAGCGGGCGACAGCTTAGACTGGCGGTTCCGGATTCTCTGCTTCCATTACTTCGTGAGGCTGTTGCTGTGCTGCATTCAACTTTCCAAAAGGCGTTCGTCCGACTGTCTTCCTTCGGCGCACTCTTGATGTGTAGTTCGCTGGGGCTTTCAAATGAGCCCTTGAACGTTGCCGGGGCTATTGCCGAAGTGGAGCCGATTCAGACAACTCCGACCGATTGGCCGTGGTGGCGAGGGCTGCAGCATGATGGTATCGCCAGCGCGGATCAGAATCCTCCGGTCAAATGGAGCGACTCCGAAAACATCATCTGGAGCGCACCAGTTCCTGGTCGTAGTCATGGATCACCAATCGTCGTGGGTGATCAGGTTGTCCTGACAGCTGCTGATCATGATCGCAAATTGCAGTCAGTGCTCTGCTTTGATCGCAAGACTGGCAAGCAGATCTGGGAGACCGTCGTGCACGAAGGCGGACTGGATATAAAGAACAATGAAAAGTCGTCGATGGCCTCTTCTTCAGCCGCCTGCGACGGCAAGCGATTCTTCGTCAACTTCCTGAACGGTGACTCCGTCTTTATGACGGCTCTCGATCGGAACGGCAAAAAGATCTGGCAGACGAAGCTGACCAACTACATCAATCACCAGGGTTTCGGATCTTCTCCACTTCTGTACAAGGACCTCGTGATTGGTGTCTCAGACAACAAAGGTGGCGGAGCCGTCGTGGCGATGAATCGAGCGACCGGTGAGATTGTATGGAAGCGGGACCGCCCGGCAAAACCAAACTACTCTTCACCAGTCATTTTCAACGTAGCTGGCAAGGATCAAATGTTCCTGATTGGCTGTGACCTGGTGACCAGCCTCAATCCACTCACAGGAGAAACGATCTGGGAAGTTGAAGGAGCCACAACTGAATGTGTGACAACAACCGTCACCGACGGAAAGCACATCTACACCACAGGAGGCTATCCGAAGAATCACGTTTCAGCCGTGGCCGCTGACGGTTCGGGAAAGTTGATCTGGGAAAATCCAACTCGATCCTACGTTCCTTCGCTGCTGACTCGCAACGGCTATCTGTACGCGGTGATGGATGCCGGAATCGCCATGTGCTGGAAGAGTGATACCGGTGAGGAAGTCTGGAAGGGCCGACTAAACGGAACCTTCAGCAGTTCGCCGGTGATGGTCGGAGACCTGATCTACGCGAGCAACGAAGAGGGCCAGACGTTTGTTTTCAAGGCCTCAACAGAGAAACTGGAGATTGTCAGCACCAATCAACTGGGCACGAGCGTCTTCTCCACGCCAGTCTTCTGCGGCAATCGCATGTACCAACGCATCGCCGTCGACAAAGACGGGAAGCGTCAGGAGATGTTGTACTGCATCGGGCAATAGGCACGAGTAGCGAACGGCTTATCGACCATGGTCACACATTTGTTAAGTCTGAGTGTTTTGTAGGGTGTGACAAACGAAGCGCCGGCACACCATTTTGCGGCCATCTGGTGTGCCTACAGCTTGTCCCATTTGAACAAATCCGCCATCGTGGCTTAACGACTGGCCATGCGTCGATCGTTCCATGTCGACGGACGATTCGTCTCAATCCCATGCAACGGAGATGGTGCACCCTTGCGAGACACCAGTCTTAGCAGGATTCCTGTCTGAATGTCCGCCAGGATTCGATCGTTCCACGACTCAAACCCGTAGTCCGGTGAAGGATCAAAGACTTCCAGAATTTTGGACTTTCGACAAGTCCCGAGACACACCACAGTGTGACCCACCTCTGTCCCAAACCCCGACTCAACGGAGTTCTCAGCAGCTTCTCGCTTGAACGTCAGAGCCAGAACTCCCGGAGGATTCTCGCTGCCGGTCAATTGCTTTGGAGTCACTTCTTCGACAACGACATCCCATTCTGTTCCGGCCGTCTTGATCTTCAGACCGCGAAAAACACCCAGCCAGTGTGTACCACTGCGAGTTAAACACAACGTTGCAAGTTCTTCCTCCGTGGCATCGATCCCGTGAAGCCTCAACAGCCCGGCCGCACAGGCGGCGGAGCAGGTTTGCTTAGTCGTCTGGAACTCAAAGATGCGGCCGGAATGATCAAGCATCCCGCATTCCGGAGCATCGCCCAACAACGGACTGATCAGAGAAAAGCCGCTCAGAAAGCCCAAAGCCGTCGCTAACACTAACCGGCGGAAGAACGCTATCGTCTGAGTCTGAATGCAGACACCGATAAAGAAGGCGGCGGCGACCGGCAACCAGTTGCCTAACACAATCGCGTTGGAGAATGGCAGAATTCTGGCCAGAACCGGACGGTCCCAGATCCAGAGCATGTAAGCAGCACCGCCAGTGGTCACCAAGGCTAGTGCAAGAACTATCAGAATTCGACCACCCCGTTTCTGCAGCCAGGCTCCTGCCATGCAGAACGCGAAACACAGGACCAACATCCCGAGCACGCTAAGTACCAGGTCGAGCATAAGGCTGTTCTCCGAATCAGTTTTCGAGAACGAAAAGGCCGACCTCACCTCATGTGGGGCCAACCGGTCAGATCGCCATTTGTGAATTCTGTATGAAGATTGTGCGATTTTTCTGTGAATCAAACAATATCTTTCATCGTCCTCTGGACCGGAATTAATAGTTAAAAGTCAAAAAAGTGGGGGTTTCGTCCATAGCCCCCGAACAGCATGTCATCACACAAAAATGCGAATTCGCTCCTCAGCCCTCGACGATGTTGCGATCCGCTCGCACAATGACCAACCTGGACTGAGGTTTTTCAGTCCACGCGGCCAGTTCAGCATCTTCCAAACGATCTATCCTTGCTTTCCTGAGATACCCCGTGCAGACAATTCGCGTCATCGACTCCCATACCGGCGGCGAGCCTACTCGGATCATCATCGAAGGTGGCCCGGATCTTGGCCGCGGCCCGCTTTCGGATCGGCTCCTGACCTTTCGCGATCGCTTCGATGAGATTCGCTCAGCCGTCATTAATGAGCCCCGAGGATCCGATGTCCTGGTTGGCGGCCTCCTCTGTGAGCCTTCCGATCCAACCTGTGCAGCAGGCATCATCTTTTTCAACAACACGGGCTACCTGAACATGTGTGGCCATGGGACGATCGGGCTCATGGTAACGCTGGCGTGGATGAAGAAGCTGGGGCCTGGTTCGCATCGTATTGAAACGCCCGTCGGTGTCGTGACTGCAACTCTCATTGACGACTGCCGAGTCTCCGTGCGAAACGTGCCGTCCTGGAGATATCGCAAGGCTGTTCCCGTCAATGTTCCCGGCCATGGCACCGTCACGGGCGATATCGCCTGGGGCGGAAACTGGTTCTTTCTGGTCAGTGACCACGGCCAGAACCTTAGTCTTTCTCGCTGGAAGGAGTTGTCCGACTTTACGCTCCAAATCCGAGCCGCTCTTGAGAGAGACGGCATCACGGGAGCAAACGGTGGGCTGATTGACCATATCGAACTCTTCGGCCCTCCTTCAACTTCGGAATCCAACAGCCAGAACTTCGTCATGTGCCCAGGTGGCGCCTATGATCGTTCGCCATGCGGTACCGGAACGAGTGCAAAACTGGCTTGCCTGGCGGCCGATGGAAAACTTCTGTCTGGTGCCACCTGGTTCCAGGAAAGCATTGTCGGCAGCATTTTCGAGGGGAGCTGGCAACCGGACGATTCGACAGTTCCGACCGGAGCCGACCCCGTTATCATTCCCACCATTACCGGCTCCGCCTGGGTGACCGGCGAATGCAATCTGATTCTTCAACCAACGGACCCGTTTCGAGCGGGAATTCGAACATGACTTCTCAAAAACATACGGTGATCATTGGCGGAGGTATCATCGGAGGATTTGCGGCCTGGTATCTGGCTCAAACAGGTCGACAGGTCACGCTGATCGAACAGGGACAGTTTGGCAAAGCGGCTTCTCACGGGAACTGCGGATATGTCAGCCCCAGTCATGTGATTCCATTGGCTCGACCAGGACAGCTCTCCAAAGCCATCAAGGGAATGCTGAGCCGTCAAACCGCGCTTCGCATTGAGCCGACGAAACTGTTCAGCCTGGCTCCGTGGCTGCTGAAGTTTGCTCTCCGCTGCAATTCGAAGAACATGATGGAAGCAGGGCAGGCTTGCCATCCGCTGCTGCAGTCTTCCGCAACTCTGTATCGCGAAGTTTTCGAAAAGCAGAACATGCAGGTCGAATGGAAGACAGACGGTCTGCTGTTTGTCTTTCGTGATCAGCATGAATTCGATGAGTACACCGCTGTCGATGCATGGCTGAAACAACATTTCGACATGGCCGCTGAGCCGCTCGCTGGAAAAGCTCTGACGGAACTTGAGCCTGCTTTGAAACCCGGACTCGCCGGTGCGTGGCTTTATCGCTGCGACGCTCATCTGCGACCAAGCAAACTCATGAGCGAAGTTCGTCGCATCATTACAGGGCAGGGCGTTAAGGTTCTCGAAAACACCGCGATGAAGGGCTTCGCCTCAACCGGTGATCGCGCGACAGCCGTGACGACGAACGGTGAGACCATCTCAGCGGATGAATTCGTCGTGGCGACCGGTGCATGGACTCCGCTGTTGAACGAAGCGGTCGGCATCAAACTGCCGATTCAGCCAGGTAAGGGCTATTCGATTACGATGGCACGACCAAAAATCTGCCCGAAGTATCCGATGATTCTGGAAGAGTGTCACGTTGCCATCACACCATTCGACACGGGTTATCGCGTGGGCAGCACGATGGAATTCACCGGCTACGACTCCACCCTGAACCGACATCGTCTGAACTACTTGCGTTCCGGTGCTGCTCAATATCTGCACGAGCCAACCGCAGAACCGGTTGAGGAAGAATGGTGCGGCTGGCGACCAATGACTGCGGACGGTATTCCGTTCATCGATCGATCGCCTCGATTCAACAACGTCTGGATTGCCGCCGGTCACAGCATGCTGGGAATCTCAATGGGCACCGGCACAGGTAAGTTGATCGCCGAAATGGTCAGCGGTCAGAAACCTCACCTGGATGTGACACCGTATCGAGTGAACCGATAGTTGAAATGGTCGACCAGCGTTCTCGATGCTGGCTGTTCCCACCCTGCGAAACCAATGAACTCTCAGACTATCCTCGCGTCAACTCGGGGATCGGTTTGCCGGAGTTCAGAATCGGGACTGGTCGACCCGTAAAGTTTTCAATCGCGACGTTGGCATAATCAATCTGCAGATGTTTGTAGATCGTCGCCAGAAAATCGCCCGGCTCGACGCGTCGATCGATCGGGTCTTCGCCTCGAACATCGGTCGCTCCAATCACCTGACCGGTTGGAATACCGCCCCCGGCAAAGATCATGGAATTCGCTCGCGGCCAATGATCGCGGCCGGGCTGAACAACGCCCGCCGCTGCACTGGCCACACCGCCGCCGCTGCTGGCCACGTAACTGATTCGCGGCGTACGGCCGAATTCTCCCGCAACGACAACCAGAACTCGCCGATCCAATCCACGTGCGTAAATATCTTCAATCAACGCGGAAACGGCCTGATCAAAGAACGGCGCACGGAACTTGTTCGCATCGAACACATGATGGTTCACCGCATGATCGTCCCAGTTGGCGACTCGACCACAAAGCGGACCATCAAACTCGGTCGTGATGATCTCAACACCAGCTTCGACCAGTCGTCGAGCCATCAGGCATTGCTGGCCCCAGGCATTCATGCCGTATCGCTCACGAACCTCCATCGGTTCCTGTTTAAGGTCAAAGGCCGCACCGGCCTCTGGACTTGTCAGCAGGCTGAGAGCCTGACCTTCAAAACGGCCGATGGCATCCAGTGTCCCTGAAACATCCAGCCCGCTGCGCAGTCGATCGAAGCCACTCTTCAAAGACATGCGACGTTGCAAGCGGTCAAGGTTCTCGGCCGGCATACCGATGTTTGGCACCTCGAACTTAGGATTACTGAGATCGCCAACCACTGAAAAAGGTCGATACGCTGCTCCAAGATAAGTCGGACCAGCGATAGTAAAGTTGTCGTAGTTGTCGACAGGATTCACGGCAATGTAATTGGGCAGACCGCGAACCGAGTCACGGCGCAGATAGCTGGCGATCGACATCCAGTCCGGCAGCACCGGGACAAGTTTGTCCTGAGGATCCGGATCACCGGCCAAAACCTGCAATGAACCAGCCGGATGTCCACCACCCGTATGAGCCATCGATCGCAGGATGGAGTACTTATCTGCAATCGTGGAGAGTCGCGGCAGAAGTTCGCAGATCTGAATCCCGGGGACGTTGGTGTCGATCGGAGAATACGGGCCACGGAACTCCAGAGTAGACTGAGGCTTCGGGTCAAATGTCTCCAAGTGGCTGGCACCACCGCGCAACCAGACCAGAATCACGGCCGTTCGTTCGCTCGCAGCAACTCGGCTCTCACTGGCCAACGATTGATTTTGCAGCCGAAGCACATCAGCCAGACTCAATGACGCAAATCCGCCGAGTCCCGCTTTCAGTATTGTTCGGCGAGGATGTGATCCAGGTATCATGAGATAACTCGATTCCGATGGGGAATGCCACAACTTCAATCTGTCAGCAGATAGTCTGCCATACTTGTCGCCCTGCGAGCAAATCCCGTCGGGGGGGGGAACGGGGTACAGTAAAACCCGCGCGCCGCCGGCGGGGAC
>CANHVD010000178.1 GCA_947463775.1 Planctomycetaceae bacterium
AGGACTGTTATCTGGTTCGTGTCTTTCCGATTGATCCGCCTCTGCGATGCGTGACGCCGGAGTAGTACTCACAGTCGGGAATGACCTCATTATGTGATTCAGGTGCACATCGGGAACCGTCGATCAAATCGGCAGGTCTCATGGATTGAGCCCTTGTGCAATTTGATTGGAATGGAGTCCTCTCATGAAGATTCGTGCCGTCGCGCCAATACTTTGTGGTGCCGTGTTCTTGTCGTCCTCGGGATGTCAGACGGTCAATCGATGTTGCTCGTCGCTGTTTGCGGCTCGAGCGACCACCTTCGCAGACACCACTCCGATTCCGGAAAAACCCGAGAAGGCCGCTAAGCCAGCTGACGACTCCACGAAAGAGGCATCATTTCGTCGAGCAGAGGCCAACGGCTCAGACGAGGCCGTTGCAAAGAACAGTGTTCCGGAACCACCTGCAGTGAATCGGCGATTTAACATCCCCGAAGAACTGCCAGGAGCCGATGCGGCACCGCTTGTTCTTCCGCCAATGGATCCGACTCAGTCGATCGAACAGCGTAAGTCATTGGCCGATGCGCTGTTCCCGAACGTCGAGCCAGCAAAAGTGGAACCTGGTCCGGATGCCGACTCCGCACCTTTGACATTGTCCACGATGCAGCAAATGGCAGTCGACAATAGTCCGGTCATTCGTCAGGCTGCAGCTGATGTTGAGCAGGCTCGTGGCCAAGCGGTTCAGGCCGGACTTTATCCAAACCCCACGTTCGGATACGAAGGTGACACGATCGGGACAGCTCGCACAGCCGGGTATAACGGTGTGTTCTTCACTCAGGAATTCGTCACCGCCGACAAACTGACGCTGGCACAGAACGTTGCGTTGAATAACGTCCGAGCCGCTCAGGCTGATCTTCGCAAAGCACGGGTTCGCCTGGCGAGCGATGTTCGTCGAAACTATTTCAAAGTGCTGATTGCTCAGGAGCAGCTGAAGTTCAATCGAGCGATTGCGAAGCTCAGCGAAGAGGTCTATCGGGCTCAAATTGACCTGGTGACCGGCGGCGAGTCAGCTCCTTATGAGCCACTGCAGTTGCGAGTATTTGCCGTTCAGGCTCGTAATTCGGTCACGACAGCCAGCAACAGTCTTGACGCGACATGGCGCCAGTTGGTCGCTGCGGTCGGCATGCCTCATATGACACGCCAAAAAGTCGCTGGCTCAGTGGACCTTCCGGTGCCGGTTGTTGAATATGAGACAATGGTTACGATGCTTCAGCGACATTCTGACCTGATCGCTTCGAATGCTCGCATTGCCAGCTCCGGAAGCAACCTGAGACTGCAGGAAGCGATTCCGATTCCGAACGTGACGTTATACGCCGCGTTCCAGCATGATGATACAACTCCTCTGTCAGACTATTCGACCAACGTCCAGGTCTCCGCACCGATACCAGCTTTTGACCGAAACCAGGGCAACATTACTTCGGCTCATGCGGAACTGGTACGAGCACGCCAGAATCTGACGGACACGAATAATACTTTGATGTCAAATCTGGCGGAAAACTACAATCGCTACGCGACCAGTCGCACGATCTCTGAGAGTTATCGCACGGACTTGTTACCCGATCAGGTGCGAGTTTATCGTGGCGTCTATGATCGCTTCCTGATCGACGGTGAATCCATCGACTTTGCTCAGGTCGTGGTGGCTCAGCAAACATTGACTCAAGTGGTGACAAGTTATCTACAGTCCCTGTCAGATTCGTGGATGGCGACAGTCGACCTGGCAGAGTTATTGCAGGTTGACGACCTGATGACGATGGACGGCATGGCGATGACTCCTGAAGCGATCTCTTTGGGTGTTTCAGCTCAGAATGCGGAAGCCGTGCCGGCTGCTGTTGAAGGACCGTCAGCCGGGTTCGAGGCGAATTCGATCTCAGCCACGGAAACGAGGCAGGTGGCTGTCGTTTCGCAGGATGAGGAGGACGCCGAAGAGAGGGATCAGTCCGTCGAGTCATCGGATGGAACCGTCGAGCGGTCAGCTCCGCTGCGGAGCCGTCGTCCACGAGCCCGAATGATCGGCAAGGCCGACGGCGACGCGGTTCAGTAATGCCCCCATAACGACGCCCCCGAAGCCCGGATACTGATCAGGCTGTCGATTCAATGGGTTTTCGAACCCCGACATGTCGGCGAGGGATAAACGTTGCGGCGTTTTCAAGAACGATCCCTCGCTGACACAGCGGGTTGGGATTAGATCACCACGCTGTGATTCCCACTGACAGCGCTACGAAATCGCCTGGAATTGGCCTCCGAAGAGCGGCAAAGCGGGGCACCGCAACGTTAGTTCGGCCGGGGTTTTCTCTGATCCGGCAGAAGCAGTGGCCAATTGCTTGTTTTCGAGCTGGAAGCTTGAAACAATTTGGCGGCCAGAACTAGGCGGATTCCGCGAGCCTGACAGTCTTTGTCAGGTTCCTGCATTTGCACAACTTCTGGTCTGGAAGGCGCTTTTCCACCGAAGTTTCCTGCCAGAGTGCGGTTCCTGACATCGATTTCGGTGTCAGACATTGAACTGAGGGCTTCGTGTGAAGCGCCATCGATCGACATTTTCTGTGACTGAAAACTGATTTGTCAGAAATCATGCTGAACCTGCTTCGAGCTTCATCCGCTGCATTCTCTCGGTCTTTGACCGCGGGCTGGACGATTTGTGCGTCCGAAGTGGTTGCTGGTTCGCAGGCGGCATCAGTCGCCAACTTTGTCAATGCGGGTGTGAAACGCGCGGCCGCGTCCAAACGGGCCATTCTGCCACTGAGCTGACCGTGTCCTGATCACGTGTGTCAGCGAATTCTGGTGGCAACTTCGATGCGCACACACCGTTTCCGGCCGGTAGTCGGAAGAAAAACAACAAACAGACGAGCGACAGGGTGGCAACCCTTCGTGTCGTCGCTGGTGAGCTCGAAGGGCCAACGTCCTGCCGCTCACCAAGGCCTGAAAGACAATTGAACGAGGATCACTCACATGGAAGACATTCGCGGTAATCAGTATCCAGCTCCGTTCCGGCCTTCCTTTGGTGCGCCGGAAGCGACGGGCTTGTACGACCCTCGTAACGAACATGACAATTGTGGTGTGGGCTTTGTCGCGAACATCAAAGGCGTGCGGTCACATCAGATCGTGGATGACGCCGACCGAATTCTGCGACACATGGATCACCGCGGCGCTTGCGGCTGCGAATCCAACACGGGTGACGGCGCCGGGATGCTGACCGCACTGCCGCATACGTTTCTGGCGCGAGTCGCCAAGTCGGATATCGGTGTCGATCTTCCAGAGGCCGGTAAATACGGCGCCGGGATCGTGTTCCTACCGCAGGATGAAACTCAGCGAGCGATCTGCAAGAAGACTGTTGAAGAATTCATTGCTCAGCAGGGACAAAGCCTGCTGGGATGGCGCCCACTGCCAGTGGATTTCGATAAAGCCGACATCGGCAAGTCCGCTCGGGCCTGCGCGCCTCACATGGAAATGCTGTTCGTCGGGGGAGCTCCGGGGCTCGACAAGGATGCTCTCGAACGTCAGCTGTTCATTATTCGCAAACTGTCCAGCCACAAGCTGCGCAACAGCGATATGTCTCAGGCCCTGCTGTTCTATGTATGCTCGTTGTCAACGAAGCTGATCATCTACAAGGGGATGTTGACATCGTTCCAGGTTCTGCCGTTCTTCAAAGACCTGCAGGCCCCTGACTACGACACGCATCTCGCCATGGTGCATTCGCGTTTTGCAACAAACACCTTCCCAAGCTGGGATCGTGCTCAGCCACTGCGATTCATGTCGCACAACGGCGAAATCAATACCGTGAAGGGCAACTCAAACTGGATGTTTGCTCGCCAGGGCATGATGAAGAGCCCATTGTTCGGCGAAGACATTAAGAAGCTCTTCCCGATTGTTGAGCCACATACATCCGACTCCGGCTGCTTCGATAACGCTCTGGAAATGCTATATCACTCCGGCAGTACGCTGCAGGAAATTGTGATGATGATGGTGCCGGAAGCTTGGCAGAATCATCAGACGATGCCGGAAGAGAAGCGAGCTTTCTACGAATACTACTCCTCGATTCAGGAGCCGTGGGACGGACCTGCGTCGATCTCGTTTACCGATGGTCATTATATTGGTGCGACCCTGGACCGAAACGGCCTGCGTCCAAGCCGCTACTATGTCACCAAAGACGATCGCGTTGTGATGGCGAGCGAAGTTGGTGTCCTGGACATCGAACCTCAGAACGTTCTGTACAAGGGGCGTCTGCAGCCGGGCCGTATGTTTCTGGTTGACTTCGAAAAAGGCCGCATCATCGACGATGAAGAATTGAAGTCAGATGTGGCTTCACGTCGTCCGTACCGACAGTGGGTTCAGGAACAGCGCATTCAACTGGATGAATTGCCGAAGAAGACGCCTTCGGAGCGTTTAACCGGTCAGGAACTTCTCAGCCGTATGCAGGCGTTCGGTTACACCGCCGAAACCATGAACTTCATGTTGTTGCCGTTGATCAAGGCGGATAAGGATCCGATTGGCTCGATGGGCAACGATGCGGCTTTGGCATGCCTCAGCGATCAGCCTCGCATGCTGTACGATTATTTCCATCAGTTGTTTGCTCAGGTGACGAATCCACCGATCGACTCGATCCGTGAAGAAGTCATCATGTCGCTGGAATGCTACATCGGTCCGGAAGCCAACCTGCTGGATACTCAGAAGGAAAGCTGTCACCGCCTCGCGGTGCCTCACCCGATTCTGACGAACCATCAGATGGCAAACCTCAAGGGAGTGAACCATCGCGGCTGGAAGTGTCAGGTCATCGACATTACGTATCCGAAGTCCGAAGGCGTCTCAGGGCTGCGTGCAGCAATCGATCGCATCTGCTCGGAAGCTCGTGATGCGATTAAGAACGGCTTCAGCCTGATCGTCCTGTCCGATCGCAAGGTTAGTGCGGATCGAGTGCCAGTCAGTTCGCTGATGGCCACCGGTGCTGTGCATCATCATCTTGTGCGATACGAATTGCGAACTCAGATCGGCCTGCTGGTTGAGTCTGGTGAAGCTCGCGAAGTCCATCACTTCTGCTTGTTGATCGGCTACGGTGCAGACGCGGTCAATCCTTATCTTGCACTGTACGCTCTGCGACAGGCTCGCCTTGATGGCAAGCTGACCGATGACTGGGATGATGACCGCATTATCGCGGCGTATCGGTCCGGTGTGGCGCACGGCATGCTCAAAGTCATGGCCAAGATGGGCATTTCAACTCTGCAAAGCTACAAGGGCGCGCAGATCTTTGAAGCTCTGGGCCTGGCTGACGAAGTGGTCAATCTTTGCTTCGCTGGAACTTCCAGCCGAATCAAGGGAGTTGGCTTTGACGTGCTGGCGCAGGAATCACTAATGCGACATCATGTTGGCTTTCCGGAGAATCCGGACAGCATCTCTCAGGAGTTGCCAAACCAGGGACTATACGCATGGCGTCGACAGGGTGAGAAGCACGCCTGGAATCCTCACACGATTGGTCGAATTCAGCAGGCTGCTCGAACCGGGGATAAGTCGGCTTACAAAGACTTTTCGAAGCTGGTCAACACCGAGACGACTCGGGCGTGTCATTTGCGTGGCTTGTTGAAGTTCCGCAAAGGCAATGCCGTTCCTCTGGCTGAAGTGGAGTCTGCTGCTGAAATCGTGAAGCGGTTCTGTACCGGTGCGATGAGCTACGGCTCGATCTCCGCGGATGCACACGAGTCCCTGGCGATTGCGATGAACCGCATTGGCGGTAAGAGCAATACCGGGGAAGGTGGCGAGCGATACGATCGTTTCGAGCCGATGGAGAATGGTGATTCTCGTCGATCGGCAATCAAGCAGATTGCTTCCGGTCGATTCGGCGTGACCTCCTGGTACCTGACGAACGCCGACGAACTGCAGATCAAGATTGCTCAGGGAGCAAAGCCGGGTGAAGGCGGAGAATTGCCTGGCCACAAGGTCGACAAGACAATCGCCGAGACTCGCATGTCCACGAAAGGTGTGGGACTTATCAGTCCTCCGCCGCATCACGACATTTACTCGATCGAAGACCTGTCTCAGTTGATCTTCGACCTAAAGAACACGAACCGTCGTGCTCGAATCAGCGTGAAGCTGGTGTCAGAAGTCGGCGTCGGAACGATTGCGTCTGGTGTGGCCAAAGGTCATGCCGACAACATCTTGATTTCCGGCTTCGAAGGCGGAACGGGAGCGTCTCCTTTGACCAGTATCAAGCATGCTGGTTTGCCATGGGAACTCGGGATCGCAGAAACTCATCAGACACTGGTGATGAACGATCTGCGAAGTCGAGTTCGACTGCAGACGGACGGACAGCTCAAGACAGGTCGCGACGTGGTTGTTGCGACCATGCTGGGAGCAGAAGAGTTTGGCTTTGCGACCGCTCCGCTGATTACTCTGGGCTGTATCATGATGCGAAAGTGTCACTTGAATACCTGCCCGGTGGGAATCGCAACTCAGGATCCAGTGCTTCGAAAGAAGTTCCAGGGCAAGCCGGAACATGTTGTGAATTACCTGTTCATGGTGGCCGAGGAAACTCGGGAGATCATGGCAGAGCTTGGCTTCCGCACAATCAATGAAATGGTCGGACGAGTCGACATGTTGGAACTTGACTCCACGGTTACTCACTGGAAAGCCAGCCAGCTTGACCTGTCACCGATTCTGACACCGGCGAAGAAGCCGCATGATGCTGTGCAGACTTACTGCACGATTAGCCAGGATCATGCTCTGGACAACGTTCGCGACATGGAATTGTTGCAGAAGTGCGAGCCTGCCCTGAAGGACAAGAAGCATGTTCGCATCGACACGACAATCCAGAACATCGATCGCGCTTTCGGAACAATTCTGAGCAACGAAGTCAGCCGGGCTCACGGAGCCAACGGACTTCCAGCCGACACGATTCATATCAAGGCAAAGGGATCGGCCGGTCAGAGCGTTGGTGCATGGCTGGTTCATGGCATCACCATCGAAGTCGAAGGTGATGCGAATGACTACGCCGGCAAGGGATTGTCGGGCGGTCGTTTGATCGTCTATCCGCCAAAGGATGTGACCTTCGTTCCTGAAAAGAACATCATCATCGGCAACGTAGCTCTCTACGGAGCAACATCCGGGGAAGCGTATTTCCGAGGTGTCGCGGCGGAACGATTCTGCGTGCGAAACTCCGGTGCAACGGCTGTTATCGAAGGCTGTGGCGATCACGGTCTTGAATACATGACCGGCGGCCGTGCTGTGGTACTGGGCCCGACAGGACGCAATTTTGCTGCCGGAATGTCCGGAGGAGTTGCCTACGTCTACGACCCAGACAACCAGTTCCTTGTGAACTGCAATCTGGAAATGGTGGCTCTTGAAAAGATGACCGAGGAAGCCGACATTCAGGAGCTGAAAACTCTGATCGAGAACCATCATCGCTATACCGGATCCGGTGTTGCGAAGAACATCCTCGATCACTGGCAGAAGTCTTTGGGCCAATTCCACAAGATCATGCCGGTTGACTATAAGCGAGCCCTGAAGGAACTGGCCGCAGAACAGATGGTCAAAGCGTAGTTGTTAACCAGCACGCGAGATCGGGAGTCTTCTGACAAACCTGACTCGAAAAATTGACCAGCGAATTCTGCGTATCTAGAATAATGCAACTCGCAAAACCTCTCTGCCGCTGAGTTTTCCCTCAGCGGCATTTTCTTTTCCCATCGAACAGATCGTAATCTTCATGAGTTCTTCCATACCTCTGCGTGCGCTCGTCAGTGTCAGTGATAAGACTGGTCTTGAGTCCTTCGTGAAGGGGCTCGTGGCGCTGGGTTATGAGATTCTTTCGACCGGGGGAACTCGTAAGTTTCTGGAGCAGGCCGGTGTTCCGGTGATTGACGTGACCACCTACACGGGATTTCCGGAGATCATGGATGGTCGCGTTAAAACGCTGCACCCCAAGGTTCACGGTGCAATTCTGGGACGCCCGACATTGGCTTCCGATGCGGCCGCCATTCAGGCTCACGGGATTATTCCATTCCAGATCGTGGTTGTGAACCTGTATCCGTTCCAGGAGACCGTCGCAAAGCCGGATGTCAGCTTCGATGAGGCTGTTGAAAACATCGATATCGGTGGCCCGTCCATGGTGCGATCGGCTTCCAAAAATCATGCCCATGTCGCGATCGTGACTCAGCCGTCGCAATACGAAGAAGTTCTGCAGCAACTGCAGGCCGGCACGATGGGTGAATCCTTCCGTCGACGCCTTGCTGCGGCAGCATTTGAGATGACCGCCACCTACGACCGTGCCATCAGTGATTACATGGCAAATGTTGTGGCCAAGGAGTCGGGAGAAACCAGTTCCTTCGGTCAGCGACTGTCTCTGACTTATAGACTGCAGCAGGAACTTCGCTACGGCGAGAATCCTCATCAGCGGGCTGCGTTTTATGTGGAAGATCGACCATCCGCGACGTCACTGGCGAGTGCTCAGCAGTTAAACGGCAAGGAGTTATCCTACAACAATCTGCTCGATCTCGATGCCGCCAAGTCGATCGTTTCGGACTATACTCAGCCCGCAGCCTGCGTGATAAAGCACAACAATCCCTGCGGCTGTGCTGTGGCGGAGAATCTGGCCGATGCCTTCGAAAAAGCCTACGAAGGAGATCCAGTCAGTGCGTTCGGTTCCATTATCGGGTTGAACCGTATCGTGGATGTTGCCACTGCCGAACGCATGTGTGTTCCGGGGCGATTTATTGAAGCGATCATTGCCCCGGGCTATGAAGAGGCAGCTCGACAGTTGCTGACGACAAAGCCGAAATGGAAAAGCAACGTGCGACTGATGCAGGTTGAATTTCTGGATACCGATCGTGGGGCTCCGGATTATCGCCGAGTCAGCGGCGGGCTGTTGGTTCAGGATCGTGATGACCTGCGACAGTCTGACGAAGGCTGGAAGGTCGTCACTGATCGCCAGCCGACGGCTCAGGAATTATCGGACCTGAAGTTTGCGTGGGCTGTCTGTCGTCACGTCAAATCCAATGCGATTGTGTTTGCAAAGGATGGTATGTTGCTTGGCGCAGGAGCTGGTCAGATGAGCCGTCTGGATTCATCGATGATCGCAGCATTCAAGGCTGGAGATCGCAGTCAGGGCGGAGTCGTCGCGTCTGATGCGTTCTTTCCGTTTCGCGACGGCATTGACGCAGCAGCCAAAGCCGGAATCAAAGCCGCCATCCAGCCGGGCGGTTCAAAGAATGATGACGAAGTGATCGCCGCCTGCAACGAACATGGCATCGCCATGATCTTCACCGGAATGCGACATTTCCGACATTAGAGCAATCCCGGTACTTGCAGATCGCTGCTTTCGTAGCCCCCAAACGCTGCGTTGGGGGACGACTTTTGCAGCAGCCAACAGAACATCATTGCGAGCCGTGTAGAATTCTGCTGGCCCACATGTGCCGACCAATTTAGCCATCTTGCTCCGCAAGATGTGCCTTGTACGGTACACGTTTTTCTGCCAAAGCCGGTTGCTGACTTCAAGCAGCGTTGATGAAGTTATGCTGAGAATCGCCCCGGAGTTTCTTCAGCGACGCACTATCTGCAAGGCCTCGTCTCGGCGGAGCGAGACGGCTACTTTGAAAACAGATCATTGGTCGATCATGGCCGACCAATGTGGCCATCTCGCTCCGCGAGATGAGCCTTGTACGATGCACGTTGTGCTGCCAAAGCCGGTCGATAATTTCAAACAACGTTGATAGAGCTGTGCTGGGGATCGGCACCGAATTATTTCAT
>CANHVD010000179.1 GCA_947463775.1 Planctomycetaceae bacterium
ACCACAACAATACTGGAAGAGTTGCCGACACTCTGGCAGACGCCCTCCACGCGAGTGTGCATTCTCCGGAGGAAGCGAAAACTCTGGATGTGTCCGAGTCGGATTTATTGGGCTTTGGCTCGGGCATCTACTTCGGTCGTCATCATCAGACATTGCTGCAACTGGTTGATTCGTGGCCAACTCGCCCTTGCCGAGTCTTCATCTTCTCCACGGCTGGTCTTCCCTTCCTGCGCTGGTTTCAGCACTACGCATTGCGAAGGAGGCTTGTGCGACGTGGCTTTGAAGTGGTTGCGGAGTTCTGTTGCCGCGGATGGGATACCGTAGGCCCGCTGTGGTTCATCGGAGGCATTAATGGCAGGCACCCGAACGCGAAAGACTTTGCAAGTGCTCGAGCATTCGCATTGAAAATCAAGGACTCGATTCAAAAAGCTCACTGAATGCCAGCTTGCCGATTGTCCTGACGATTTGCACTATCTCGCAGAATTCATCGCTCGCCGAGTCCTGAATGACCTTCCAGAAGAATCGAGAGCTCTGGCAAAGGAATCCGTCGACTGGATTGCCGTCCAGATGGGGCCGAACTATGCATGGCCAGGCAACATCCGTGAGCTGGAGCAATGTGTTCGCAACGTGATGATCCGGAAGTCGTATAGGCCAGTGCGGCAAAGTCCGATCGCCGTTAACGGATCCGCGCATGATCGATTTGCTCGTGATGTTGCCGCTGGCCGGTTTACGCTTGAAGAGCTGATTGAAAACTACGTTTCCATGGTCTACGCCGCCGAAGAATGCCACTACGGCCGAGCTTCGAAACGTCTGAATATGGACTGGCGAACATTGAAGCAGAAGCTGAATCCGGAACAGGTGGGGACGTTTACGATGCGGTGACGTTTTTGCGATTCGTCAGATCTGTCTTATCCGACGGATCTGAAAGATCTAACCGACCAGCAGCACTGGGAGCTCTATTTACGCTGGTTGGACAGCGACAATGCTGCGATCCGGGCGACCGCAGTCCTCTGCCTGATTCATCAGGCGAACTTTTTGCTGGCACATTTGGTCACCGCACAGGAACAGCAGTTCATCCGGGAAGGCGGCGACAGCGATCCGCCGATCATTTGCGGTCTGACGGTTTACTGCTGATCTTCTCCGGTGCAGGGACAATGTCTTCCAGAGGGCTCTGCAGGCGAATGGTCTGCGTCATTTGTAACGGTGGCTCGCCTTCGTTCTGGTTCAGGAGCACCTGCAGCTCATAAGTACCCGGTGGTGGAGGTTCACGGAAGCCGAAGAATAGTTCACCACTCTGGCCTGGCAATAGCCATCGGCCAAAGCCGGACTCGACCACAAAGCCGCGGCCGAATTCATCACTGAGCGATAGTCGTCCGCCGAGCGGGATGTGTCGCAGGCTGTCATTTTGTACGGGCACTGTAAATCCTGATCGATCATTGCTGATCACCCATTGAGGATCTCCGGGCACAAGTCGAGCTTTGCTTTCGCTATTGGTGAGCAATGCAATCGGGATCTTGTGAGTTCCAATCGCTTCTCCAACTTCAGGCGATACAGTCAGTCTGGCGTACGCATAGCCATGCTCCGAGTCATCCCGATCGGCTAACACTGTCACGACAACTTTGCGGCTTTGTCCCGGCGCGAGTTCGAATCGATCCGGTCGAAGTTGCAGTGACTTGAAGAATTCTCCCTGAAGCTGTTCAGGACTCAGCTGTACCATGATTTTTTGAAGACTGCCGTTCTTAACAGAAATCGATTCCATTCGGCGTCCGCCTTTTCGCAGCGACAACTCAATCTGAGTCGGTTCGATGGTCACGTCCTCTGCCACTCGCACAATTCGCGCGTCCTGCGCGGGGAAGTCGCCGTCGTGAATGGAAATGTCGTACTCCATTTTGCGAACGAATCGACCCTGGTTGGAAACTTCCGCCACCAGCTGGTAGTCACCCGCAAAGACTGGGTGCGGCAGATACTCTTCCAGCCTCAGGCGTGTGTTCGGCAGGATGCGAGCCTTGTAACGCTCTGGTGCTGCCTGAGCAGCTCGAACTGGAACAACGAGTCCGAATTTTTTTCCGACGGCCTGAGTAGGCTCTTTGATCAACTGACAGTTTAATGAAAACTCCATCGCCGTGTCCGTGGGGTTCTCCACGAAGACCCGAGCAAGGCATCGGCCATCCTGAGAGACCAGAGTTGCGTCAGGAAACTTCAGCTCGCTGACCGAATCACCTTTGACCCCAATGACATCAATGTCGACTCGCAGCAGGTACTGAGTCACAAAGCGGATACCAACTCGAGCTTCATCATCCGGGCCGTCGGTTTTCTGATCATCGAGCGGTATTTCGCGAACCAGAATTCCGTACGACAAAAACGGAGCCGTCGTGACGGGAATCCGAAGTTCCGCCATGATCTTGTGCTCTTCCGCAGCCGTCAGATCGACTGAAGCCTCACTCGTTAAACGAATGAGATCCGGAGCCGGAGCTTTTTCATCTGGCATGATGACACCATTCTCCTGCTGCATCATTGCAACGGGACGAATCTCCAGGCGTGACGCTCGATCGTGAGCCTCAATCAGAAACTCAAACTTCATGAGTTGCCCCTTCCGCCCCTGCAGCCGGTGCACAAGCGGCTGGATCAGAAAGGCTGGCTTGACTTGTTGCTGGACTTGCACAGCCTTCAGGTCCGACGTTTTGTCGGTTTTCTTGTCCGGCGTCAGTTCCTCAACTGAATCCTGCGCAAAGGTCGTAGAGAACGACAGGCAGGCCAGCAATAGCAATGTGATAGATCGATGAGCCATGGTTGCTGTCATTTCTACACAAGTGATCATGGGATCCGTCACAGGTCGCAACGAATTACCACTGATTTATTCGCCGCCTGTTTCATCGCCGGACTGTGGAACCGTTGACTCTATTGTTGCCAGAGTGTTTGGCGTGCAGGCCGGGCCGCTCGTCACGATTCGCGGAGAGATAAAGATGACGACTTCCGCATCCTGCTCCAGATGTTCGACTGTCTGAAACATTCGCCCGGCGTAGGGAATGCTGCCCAGAACCGGAACTCTTCCAATTCGGTCTACCGTTTGACGTTGAACGAGGCCGCCGATCACGATCGTCTCGGCATCTTTAACATTCACCGTCGTGGAAACGGTTCTGCGATTGATCAGAGGATAAGGATTATTCGCCACATTCTGATTCACGTCGGTCGTGCGAATATCCTCACTGACTTCGGCCTTATCGATCTTCACCGTGATGTTGTCGCCGCGGATGATTGGAGTAATCTCCATGGTGATACCAGCCTCAACCTCTTCCAGTTCCTGTCGAAAGAACTGATTTGGGTTGTTGGGCTGCGCGGTGAAAAAAGACTGACGCGTGATTGAGATCTTCGCAGGTTCGCCGTCCCTCGCGGTGACTCGAGGAGCTGCTCGAATTGAGAGATATCCTTCCTGAGCAAGCAGCTTCACGAAGGCCGCCGTGACCGCAAAATTCGAAAATGCGTTGTTAGCCCCCTGCCCCGATCCCTGACCATTGAAAGCCAGTCCGGCCATTCCAAGCTTTAGTACCTCGGAACCATTCAGTGTGACCGCATGATTCCAGTCGAGTCCGGATTTGAATCCTTTGTCCGGAGCAATCACGCAAACGATCGCTTCCAGTTCGACCTGTGGAATAGGGTTGTCGGCTTCTCGAAGACGCAGCAGGATTGGTTCGGCAATCTCAGTGGGAGCTTCCACAATCATCAGATTTCTTTTATCGACCACGGACACAAAGCGTGCTTCGCGCTGAGGCAATAACGTCAATAACTCGTCCGGACTGACATGCGTCGGTCGGTACTCCAGACGATCAGACACGCGTGAGAATAGAGGAGAGGAAGGATCAACTGCGGCGACAACGTACTCACCGGTTTCAATTCGACGTGAGACCAGCCCGAGCGGCATCAGAACCTTTCGCAATGCGACGTCAAACGGATCATTCTCAATGAGAGTTGTGATCGTGCCGCTTACTTGCTCATCAACAATGACGGTCACTCCGGCCTGCGTTGCCAGAACCTGCAGGGCCTGCCGAATATCGGTTTCTTCGAATTGCTCGCTAACCGTTGCCGGCTCCGTTGAGCCAGCGCGGAAGGCGACAGTTTTGACGGGCGCCACGATGCGTTGCACGGGCTCACTGCGTTTCCGCCAGATTTCCGTCGCATGTTGAACGGACGTTGTTGCACGGGATGTGGTCGAATTGTTATTGCCGAGGTTTGTGAATTCCGGCGTCAATGATCCGGGTTCAGTCGGAGCAGGTGGATTGATCGAATCAATCGGCGGAAGAGCAATCGGAACCTCTAAGTCCTGTGGTATATCAGGCGGAACAGGAGGAACGTCCGGAACTGCCGGGAGTGGCATTTCAGGCATCGGCACTGCTGCAGGGTTTATCGCTGATTGCGACTCAGTCGACGGTTGTGGTCCGACAGCCGGGTTAGCGCCTAACGTGTACTCGGGTCTTTTCTGCGAAGCGTTCAAGGCTTCCATGTAGAGTTCATCAAGCGACTTGCGATTTGGTTCCGGGTAAACCTTGCAACCACTGGTCAATGCGCAGAACGCGATCGCACAGAGCAGCGGAATTCTCCGCAGCTCCGCTGTCCACAGTCGTGGTCGATGTGCGATGAGCATGTTCATTTCAGGTTGCTTGTCACGGTGCTGTGATTGTTCCGACGAGCTGAGTGCGATATTCGCCTGCTGCCGGAACGCTGGTGTCAGAGGTATTGAAGGTGACGGTCAGCCCCAGCGTGGCTTCTCCGTAGTCAGTGCAGATGGCCGAAACCGTTGCAGATCGATCCCCTTTGACGATGTTGGTTGAATCGGATTGTTGAGTTATCTGCCAGGATCGATCCGGAGCAGAACTCAGGATTCGCAGGTTCAGTCCCGCGTCGGCAAAGTATCGCTGTTTACCGCTTTGTGTTGAGAAGGAATCAATGGTCCAGATGACTGCGATCCCGTCGTCTCGTCGACTGTTGTGAACATCCCAGCGGACTTCTTTGAACAGTTGCTGGCTTTGGCGAAGATCATGAATCAGTTCCTGAGCTTTCTCGCGAGCTCGAATCTCGACACTTTGTCCGCTGCCGTGTTGAACGCTGAAGACCAACAACAAAAGGGCCACAGCGATCTGCTCGAAAGCAAACTCGCTCTGGCCCTGTTGATTTTTCTTGTTCAGCGAATCCATGCCGAAGTACTGCTTGTTCTCTACAAATCAGTTGGCGGCAATCGTGCCGACAACATCAATCTGATAGTCACCCTGCAACAGAGTGGAATAGGTGTTGGTGATAAATGTAACAGAGAGAGCTAACGTCGCTTTGCCTGGCTGGCTTGAAGTCGCCTGCACAGCAGCTACGTTATCGGACCCTGCAAAATTAGTCTGGTCAGAAGCCGTTGATACGGTCCAGATCGCGCTGGTTCCGTTGTTGTCGCTGGAACTGACAGCCAGATCGAGCTTTGCATCTCGCTTGTACACGCTGTTGCTGGTGTGTGTGAATGGCGTATTCGTTCGCAGATTCACAGTGGCACCCGCGCCGGAGTTGGACTGCACGGCCCAGTGGTTGGCCGTGTTGCTGCCCGGTGCGAAGACCTGATTGTTGTTCGTCGTGTCGTGCGTCAATGTCTGATCGGCCGGTCCGGTAATGGACAGCGTTGACGGAACCGTCACCGTGTAACGCTGCGTATCCGTTGTTTGAGCCGACGCGGTCTGTGACAGCACGGCGATAGTAAATACAGACATGATCTTCAGGAAACTCTTGATGGTCATCTTCATTGTAAAAACTCCCCAGGAGTGACTCACACGGACGCACTCCAACCTTTGATACGTATTCGGAAAAACCCCCATTTCCGAATGAACTTACACCCGCACAATTTGCGAAATCGCAATAATCAGCAAGCTTGACTCAGTTTGCCTGAAGTCCCGATTTGTCAGAACGCGTGTTGCTTTTTCGAAACACTTGATTCGTTCTGTAAACCGTTATGCAATCTGGTTTTAATGCGAGCTCCACATGAACCCTACTGCAGGAAATCAGTGGGTCAAATTGCTACTGGGCAAATACCCTGATTTTGCCGGTCCACAATCGTCTGGCGGAAGGCCATGAACGATTTGCTTCTCGAGTGTGAACGTCTGACTCGAAGCAAGTGGCGCAGAAACTGCCGAAGCGGTTGTTGCCTCTGGTTTGGTTTCTTTTCCTGAAGTCGCGATGCGAACAGTCAACACCAGGGCACGACATTCCGTTCCCGGTTTGCAGTTTCATGTTCCACGCAGTGCATCAAGACCGCAGCAAGTCGTCCACAGTCCACCGGATTGCGGAAGCGAACATCATTATGCTGCTGGTGGTCATCTGCTGTTGCTTGAGTGAGCAAGCTGTTGGTGATGACAGGACTGCTCGTCAACGTTTTGTCGTTGAGGTGTCAGGCGCGATTCGCATGAACTCGGTACCGACGACTGCGAGAAGTGAGATGAGTCGTGTCGAAATCTCGTCGGCCGCCGAGGTTGTCCTGGCTTTGAGTTCAATCGAAAAGTCTGCCTCATCGTCTGAAGCTGTGTTCCTGTTGCTTTCTGGGCAGGCCTGTCATTTGAGTATTCATCGGGGCTCAGGGCCTCTGAAGTTACAGACCGTTTCTTTGTCAGGCCAACCGTGTCTGGAACTTGGAAACGAGTCGATGCCGGTTCTGACCATTACATCGATCTGAGACTGCGCTCGTCGGAAACGGCTACGCGGCGAACGCTGAGATCTGACAGCCAACGCTACTGAACCAGCTCAGGAAAGACGGCGTCCGTTGTGTCGATGAGCCGTGCCATAGTGACGCCGTCGCGCGAACTTTCTGCGATCACTTTTGCTCCAGTGGGCACGGCACGCAGGGATGATCTTAAGTCGGCAAGGCGATGAATCAACAACAGGAGTCCGTGTTGTCGAGCAGGATCGTATTCCCACGGCACCAGTTTGATACCTCGCTGTTGTACGATCGGGACCAGTGATTCCAGATCACTCAGCTGAAACTGATGGCTGACCGGGGCGACATACACGACGCTGTTCTCGGGGACTTGATTCCAGAATTGTGAATTCAGAGCATCGGACCAATATCCTGCTTCCATCCCCAGTTTATCGGCTCCTCGATTACCACCAGCCAATGGACCGTATTGAGAAATTGCGAGGGGTTGCATCGTCCAGTAGAGAGGTACGCAGCCGACAAGAATTCCAACGAACACATTGCGGCCGAGATTGCGTTTATGACCTGAGGTTGGAGTTGTTGGATTGGTTCTCGGGCGTCCATCCAGCCACAAGCTGAATCCCCTGGCTGCAAGCACCGCAAGAGGAGGCATTACGATGAGAAAGAGTCGCGTGCCGTCATAGACAGGGACCCCCGGAACGGCGAAGACCGTGAGTGGCATCAGCACGAACAGCAGCAGCAATTTCTCCGTCGAATCCAGCGCCGCACGAACACTGCGCAGGATCAATCCGGATAATGTCCAGATGGGCAATGAGATCAGGGTTGTGATGAACGGAAAGTGCCACGGCACTTCCTTGTCGGCAAACCGCTGACCAAGGTACCAGCAATAAAGAGTTTGCCGCTCCGTCGTTCGCCCCAGATAGGTCATTACATTCTTGACGGGATCCAGCCAGAGCCATGGCCAGCCTGCAAAGAACACTACGGCGCCAATCAGTCCAAAAACGGCCAGCGGTCGAATCGACTTAAAACGATATTGACCAACGGACCAGAGAAACAGCAGCACGGGAAGGAAGATGCCTTGTACTTTTGTCAGCAGCAGAAGTCCCCAGAACATGCCGCTGACAGCCGCCTGTAGAGTTGACGGAGGAGCCTGGCGAGTCCACCAGGCGAGCAGTGGAATCATCGCGGCAACCCATGCCAGATTCGTGCAGGATTCCAGTGCCGCTAATCTTGCATGTCCCATCAGATGAGGCATGCCTGTCAACATCGCGGCAACCAGCAGTCCCGTCGTCAGGCCATATTTCCGACGAGAGAACTCCGACAGCAGCAAGACCGTCAGACCAAAGGCCACGCTGGACCCAAGTCTTGCCGCAGGAACATTGTAAATGGTTGACTCAGAGCCTGTGATGAACGTTGAGTTCAGGCCATGTGATGCTCCCAGAACAAATCGTCCCAGAGGAGGATGATCGGGAAGATATCGCGGGGTTCCAAAAACCTCACGAGCAACTCCGGGAGTGAACAGCAGCGGTCCGTGCTGAGCAAAGGCATCGACGAGATACACGCCCTGATCGATATTGAAAGATTCATCCAGAGTTAGTCCAGGGCCAACTGGAAGCTTGGAATTCACCAGGCCATGGTTCACCATCGATGCCGCGAGCATGAATGCGACGAAAGATAGGCCAGCCAGAATTGGTGAACAGCGAAACATGACGCTCGATCGTTAGCGGAAAGTCGATTCCATGAAAAAGGGCGTCCCCGTGGGAACGCCCTTTACTTCTGTCAGCAGCAGATTATCGAGGTGCATCGTCAAATGCACCTGACCGTCAAACTACTTCGCTTCCGGAGCTGGAGCAGCGCCTTCAGCGGCTGGTGCTGGAGCTTCAGCAGCTGGAGCTTCCGCTGCAGGTGCAGCAGCTGGAGTTTCGGCTGCCGGAGCAGCACCTTCAGCAGGAGCAGCAGCTGGAGTTTCGGCCGCAAGGGCAGCGCCTTCAGCGGCTGGAGCTGCATCGTGTGAGTGACCGTCTTTTTCGTCGTGAGAATGAGGAGCTTCCGCTCCGCCAGCAACGCCAGAACCAGCTGCAGCTGCGCCGCCACCAGCTCCGGTTGTGCTCTCATTCGCGGTACATCCCAAAGTGAACGTCACGCCTGCCAACAGCACGAGCGTGCTCAATGATTTAACGAATTTCATGTGCCCCAGCCTTTCACAAAAAACACTTCAATTGATGTCGCGACCCAGAAACCGCAGGAAACTGCGATTAAGCGACCCTATAACGCTACGAAAACACGGCGTGAAATCAATCTTTCGGAATAGCGAAATCGTGGAAGTTTCGTTTTTGGGGCTTTCTTGAGCCCTTACCGCCAATTGAGATTGCGTAAGATCGGCCGAATTGCCAGGAATTGACGACGGAAAATACTGCCCAAAGCAGCTGCCATGGATGACCAAATCCCCGAATCTGTAGATCTTTCGCAATCGGACGCTATTGCTCCGGGCGGAGCATTTGCGCCTCGCGAGAAAGTTCGGACGTTCCCGACCACGCCTGGTGTCTACCTCATGAAGGACTCTCAGGGCTGCGTCATTTACGTTGGGAAGGCGATCAACTTACGGAGTCGAGCTGGCAGTTACTTCACTCGAGCGGCCGAGATCGAACTACGCACGGCCGAACTGGTCTTGCAGATTGCGGACATCGATTACATCGATGCCGAAAGTGAAGTAGACGCCCTGCTCATGGAAGCGCGGCTGATCAAAGATATCCAGCCGAAGTTCAATACCCAGTTGAAGGATGGCAAGACCTTCCCTTATCTGCAGATCACGACGCGTGAGGATTTTCCGCGTGTCGAGTTCACTCGGCAGCCCGAAACCTCCGGAGTCAAACTGTACGGCCCGTTTCTGAACTCTGCTCAGCTACGCGGAGCGATCGCGATCCTGCAGAAGATTTTTCGGTTCCGTACATGTACTCTCGACATTGATGAACACGATGAACGTTGGCGGTGGTTTCGTCCGTGTCTGCTGGCCAGCATCAATCAGTGCACCGCTCCGTGCAATCAGCGGATCAG
>CANHVD010000180.1 GCA_947463775.1 Planctomycetaceae bacterium
CCCAGCAGGCGAGGACCGATCAAAGAAACCAGCAGCACAAGAATCGCCATCACGATCAAAAGTTCGGTCAGAGTAAAGCCGCTGCGAACGACATTGCTCTTTGAAATCTGTGATCGTGTCTGTGTCAGTTTTTTCATCATCATCCTCTGCATCTCATTCTCCTTATGAACAAAACAATTACACGGGCGAGCGTTTAATCTCAGAAGATATTAAACGCACACGGAGGGCTGACGCCCAGCCGCTCGCCGGACGAACTTACTAACTCATTGAAGTACTCATTTCGAACACCGGCAGCAACAACGCGACAATCACAAACAGCACTGCACTGCCCATCACCATCAACAGAGCCGGTTCGATCAGTCGCACCATCGTGTCCAGTTGACGAGCCACCTTTTTGTCGATGCCATCAGCCACATTGCTGAGCACTCGTTCCAGATTATTGGCTTCTTCTGCGATGCTGATCATGGCCATAATGTTGGCCGGAATCAGACCGCATTTTGTGAGCGGCGTCGACAATGATTCACCGGCAGAAATATTCTCGGCCGACTTTCTGATCGCCTGCCCTAGCACGACGTTGCCGGACGAATCACTGCTGATCTCCAATGCTTTTAACATGGGCACGCCGTTTCTCAACAGAGTCCCCAGGATCCTGCAGAATCGCGAGACAGCACTGTTGAGAACAATCGGGCCGAAGACAGGCACCTTCGTCTTGATACTGTCAATCTTCTGACGACCATTTGGTGATGCCGCCCAGCGACGAAGCAAAGCAATCAGGCCTGCCAATGCCATGGCGACAAAGATTCCGAAGCGCCCAAGGAAATTGCTGAGCCAAAGAAGAATGATGGTCGGCGTTGGTAGTGTTCCCTGTCGTTCGAGGGACGCGAACAGTTCTTTGAACTTGGGGACGAAGAAGACAATCAGCACAAGAGTCACTGTGCTTCCAGCCACTGCCAGAAACGCCGGATAGGCCATCGCTCCCTTAATCTTGGCACGCAGTTCTTCTTGTCGTTCAAGGAACTCCGCTGTTTGCTGAAGTGAGGCCTCCAGAAATGCGCCTTCGGTTCCGGCTCGAATAATCGATAACGTTAAATCGCTGAAGACATCTCGATGCAGGCCCATGGCTTCGTGAAGCTGTTTACCTTCGGCGATGCGACCTCGCACATCCGAGAGAACTTCTTTCAGCCGATCATGAGTCGCCTGTTGAGAAAGAAGGTCCAGAGCCTGCAGAAGCGGGACTCCGTTGGTGAGCAGGTCGGACAACTGCGTCAATGTCGCAGCAAGAATTTCAGCACGGATCGGCCGGTTGAATTTGAAATTGAATAACGGCTGCTTCGCGGGAGCAACGGTCATTGGGAACAGCGACTTTTGAGACAGCATCGCCATCACGTCACTGCGCGAATCGGCTGAGATCAGTCCTTTCACGTCCTGACCAGTCATCGTTCTTGCGATGTAACTGAACTCCGGCACTGCCGCCCCTGAAAACTAGACTATCTGACTGCGTGAATGCGAATCGCAGTTTTTACCACAGAGGTCACAGAGAGCACGGAGGGGAAACGCAGAGAGACGGAAAATCTTGTACTTGCTGAACCCTATGGTGTGCCTGCGTTCGCCTCGGCGAACTTGTCACACCCTACGAATCTGAACCCTCAGCCTTTGCGATTTTCTTCTGTGCTCTCCGTGTCCTCTGTGGTGATTCTTGACTTCTTACCGCCCCGCCACTATTCCGCCTTGGTCACACGCAGAACTTCTTCGATGCTGGTTAAGCCGCGAGCAACTTTCAGCCAACCGTCCTGACGAAGAGTTCTCATGCCACTGGCAATCGCGGCTTTGCGAATCTCGTTCGTACCACGGCGTTCACTGGCGAGCACTCGAATTTCGTCATTCGTGACGAGCAATTCATAGATACCCAGTCGTCCCGAGTATCCCGTGCCACGACACTGGCGACATCCCTTCGCTCGGTAGATAGGCTGACCGGCGGTGTAGTCGTCCAGCGGGAAGTCAGCCGGTACTTCTTCTTCTGATGGCATGTAAGCTTCGCGACAGTGCTTGCACAAAGTTCGCACCAGTCGCTGAGCCATGATTCCTTCCAGTGTGCTGCTGATCAGGAAGGGTTCAACACCCATATCCGCCAGACGCATGAAAGATCCGGCCGCGTCGTTGGTATGCAGAGTACTGAAGACCATGTGCCCGGTCAGAGACGCCTGAACGGCGTTCTCAGCGGTTTCGAAGTCGCGAATTTCTCCGACAAGAACAACGTCCGGGTCATGACGCAGAATGCTTCGCAAACATGCGGCAAACGTCAGGCCCACTTTATGATTCACCTGAATCTGATTGATGCCTTCAAGCTGGTATTCGATTGGATCTTCCGTCGTGATGATCTTGTTGCGTTCGCTTTTGATCTCAGCCAGCGAACTATAAAGAGTCGTCGTTTTTCCGGAGCCGGTTGGTCCAGTGACCAGCACGATGCCGTGAGGCAGTCGGATGAGCTCGCGGAATCGGCTGCACGTGTCATCTTCCATCCCGACACCGGCCAGCGAAAATTTCATCGCGTTCTTGTCGAGAACTCGCATGACGACACCTTCGCCATGCAGCATTGGAATGATTGAAACGCGAATATCAACTTCGCGGCCCTGAACTCGCAGCTTGATACGGCCGTCCTGCGGAACTCGTTTTTCAGCGATGTTCAGTCGAGCCATGATTTTTAGACGGCTCAGGATCGCCGCCTGAAATCGATTCAGCTCGGGAGGCACCGGTTGATTCTGAAGCACACCGTCGATGCGGTAGCGAATCTTCATCCCCGAGGCCTGAGACTCCATGTGGATATCACTGGCGCGGTTGGTGACAGCTTCGGTCAGAATGTCGTTGACGAGTCGAACGACGGATGCCTGCTGAGCCATTGCAGCGGCTTCAGATTCTTCGAAGCTGAGGTCGCCAAGGATCTCGATGTCATCGGAGTTCTCAGCAGCCTGAGCCATCAGGCCATCCAGTGTCTGAGCGCCGACACCGAGGTGAGTCTTGATGAGCATGGCCACTTCGTGTGGCAGAGCAAGATCGGTCATCACGAACAGACCGGTCGCGGCCGAAACCGCATCGGCGGCCTGAACGTCAAACGGGTTACTGACCACGATTCGAATCGACGACGAGCTGCGGTCGATCGGGAAAATCGCGTGACGATGGATCAGTCGGACCGGGAAGCCTTCCAGAATTGATCGATCAATAGTCACTTTCGACAGGTCTACAACCGTCATTCCCAGAGAATGTGCGATCGACTGCAAAGCCTGCAGATCGGTCGAAAACCCAAATTCGCTGGTGACCGCGGAAAGTCCATCGGTGGTGAACAACCTCTGGACGTGGTCGAGTTCTTCGGCCGTCAAACGGCGCGGAGTGTCTCGGTACGCCAACGGGCGTTTCAAAATCGTGCTCATGGGATTTTCCGAATAGTGCCGAGGGTAGGTTGGATTTCGGCGGGAGGGAATTCGGCGGGATGCTGTGCTCAAGTCATTGGGCGATCAGCATTTAAGGTGGGAACTTTAGGTTAGCTTTGTGGCTGCATCAAGATTGTTGTCCGACGCGAGACCTTTCAACGCATCTCCTTGGATTCCTCATCGACATTCTCAGGTCCAGACTCCTGAGAAGCCAGTATTTTTGGCAAGTGACTCGGATGTTTGCGGGATTGGCGTAAATTGCGAAAAGATTGCTCGACCATGGGAAAGATTGGAGAAATGGCCAGCTACGGGCAATTCCGACGGCCGGATTGCTGCATTTTCATGCCCGCCATTCATGATTTCTCCGTTTACCGCCCAGCCGCAGGCGCCGGCTTTTGTACTTGGCTGGCGCCTGCGGCTGGGCGATAAACAGATGAGTCGGATTACTGATCCAGGACATCGTTCAAGACCTGCATCACTCGGCGCGAATTCGTCTTCTTGAGGGGAATCAGGGTGACTCCTCGAGCCCGGTTTGTGGCGGACGTTTCGTCCAACTGGGTGACGAGTTCAGAGATCTCATCAATCAAATTCTGAGGCGCCTTCACCACCAGTGCGTTTGTTTCTTCCTCGACCTCGATCGTCAGCAGTGGGGCCGAGGAGGCGGCGTTGATTTGCCGGAGCACATTCGCCACCGACGAATCAATCCCTGTCGGGATCTCGATGGCTCTTCGTGTGCCTCCGGCTGTCATCTCTGTGCGATAGACACCTTGAACCACATCCTGCACTTTCTCGGCATCAGCATGTTTCACGGTGATGACTTCGGTTCTGAAGATGCGTCCCGAATCCGGCAACTTCTCGGTGTCCAGGATCTCCAGAAGTTGTTCGATGCGGTCGCGATCTGTACGGCCACCGTAAACGATCAACGCGTTCATCCGAGTTTCCGGCACGATCACCACGGAGCCGAACGCGAGCATCCCGGCTCGACTGTCATAGATCGATTCCAATGTCTCCGCAACCTCCTCCGCGCCAGCGTTTCGCAGTTGATACACGGAGAAGTCTCGATTGCGACTCGCAATGGCACTCCCTGTTCGCGAGGACGATGTCGCGAGGAGGATTGACTCCAGTTGATCAAGAGCTTCGATATCGTCGGAAGCAATTGTGATTCGATCTGTGCCGGGAATAATCACGACCGGGGATGGTTCGTCTTGTCCCGGTGCTTTCGCGGCTGCCTTCGTGTTGTCCATTGCTGCTTCCGCGGATGCCTTTTCGGCCGCTTGCGATTCAGCTGGTTCTTTTGATGCTGGCGTTGTTTCGTCGGCGGCCGGTGAAACTGTTTCCTCCGGCGGCACGGAGAATTGTCCGTCGGCTTTTGGCTGTGGCTGCGGTTCTGTCGCTGGAGTTTCCACGCCAGGGCGAAGGACTCGAATTGGGTTCTTGCGAACTCGGGGCCAAAGGTCCTGAATCTTCTGCAGAGTCGGCTCGACGTCGCCCTGAATGGGGATGACGCGCAGATTTCGATTGGCCTGTGTTGTCACGTCCCCGGTTGGCGACAGACCGGTTTCACCCATCTTAATCAGCAGCGTGCGGATATCCTGAAGCTGCTTCTTTGAGCCTCGAACCAGCAACTGCTGCGAATCTTCGTCGGCCTGAATCACCGGATAGTTGTCGTCCTTTGTGAAGGTGTCGCCATAAAGACCTTCGATCGCATTCTGTGCCGACGAAGCGCTCAGCAGGCGAAGTTGAATGACATCCATCTCACGAGGATCGCTTTCCTGAAATCGTTCCATCGCCGCGCTGATCTGCTGGTGACCGGCGGGTGTGGTGGTGACCACAAGCTGCTTCGAAGCTTTCTCCCACGAGACAGTCGCGGCGGAGTCGATGGAACGCAGAACACCCTCCGCCACTTCGACAGCGGTCAGTCCATCCATGCCACCGAGTGCATAAACCTCCAGTGTTTGAGTTTCATTAGCTGCACCAGTTGGTTCCAGTTCATCAAGCAGGGCTTTAATCACAGCATGCTGATCTGGGCGAGCCACAGCGATCAGAGACCGCGTATTGGAGTCAAAGGAAACTCGGACATTGTCAGATCGCCGAAACATCGCATCAAAGACTTCGACTGCGTTGTCGCCGTCAGCCGTTCGCAATGGATAAGCCTTGGCCGAGGGAGCACTTTCCATCGGCAGCACGCTGGTCATCTGCTCGACCACTTGTTTGATTGTCTCATGCTGTTTCGGTGTGGCTGTTGCGACGAGCATTTCCTGAGACACATCGGTCACCATGGTGGCGTCGGGGAACAGCTTTGTCAGCACTTCCTGAGCTTCGTCGGCTTCATAGGGACGAAGGCGATAGCTGCGAGTCTCGAGGCCCTCTGTGGAACCCTGAGAAGTGATCATCTGCTGCACAAGTTCACGAACGGCCGGCATGTCATCGGCTGAGGCACTGACGAAAAGCTGTCGTCCAATCCGGTCTGCCGTGACCTGGGCATTCTTCGGCAGGAGTGGTTGCAAAGCCGTTTGAACGGAAAGCCCGTCGAGCTGATTTAATCGGAAAACGGCAAGCTCCAGTTTCACTTCGGACTCGGCCGGTCCATCTAGTTGCTCGATCAGCGGGCGAATCGCGTCGTGCTGATCTTTGCGAGCGACCACGATAAGCCGACCGGTCTTTTCATTCACAGAGAGACGGACACCATCGAACCGCGAATACATGGAAGTCAGCAAAGTCTGCACTTCCGTCGCGCTGGCGTTCTTGAGCGAATAAACAGCCGGGACAGGCACGTCGCCATCGAGCGATGTGCCTTTCATCTGCTTGGCAATCTGGTCAATCGTGGCATGTTGCTCATCGGTGGCTGTCGCCACGATCATCTTGCGATCGGCATCCATCACAATCTTGGCATCGGGATACAATGCCATCAGAACTTCCTGAGCTTCGTCGGCATTAGGCGCACCAATCATGTAGGTCTTCGTCGACCGCTGTGGACGACTGGCCAACGATGCGCTGACTTGTTCGACCACGGCCTTGATCTGGTCCTGTTTGACCGGGAATGCTCGCACAAATAACTGCTGTCCGGTGGAGTCGACGGTCAGTTGAACATCTGCGTCCACAAGTGGCTGCAGAACCTGCAACACGGATGACGGAGTCAGTCCTTTGATGGGATGGACGGCCAGCGTCCTGGAGGGCGGAATCGACTTGGACCCCTGAAGTTGCTCAAGTACCTTCTTGAGTTTCACGTGATCTTCCGCCGTGGCGACGATTGCCAGTTGATCACTTCTGGCCCCTGCAGAGATCGTGGCTTTCGGAACTGCCTGAGCCAGAACTGTCGATGCTGATGGCCCCAGTTCGGCGATTGAATAGAGTTCCATTGTGCGATTTGACTGGAACGGCTTTTCTGCCATCAACTGCTCCAGCGTGGTCTGAATGCGTTCATCCTGAGCCGGCGAAACCCACGCCATCAGTTTATTGCCCTCAGCCGTGGCGACGAACGTTACGTCCGTGAAGGTCGTTGACAGCAGCAGGCGAGCGTCTGCAGTGCCGATGGCAGCGACATCGTAGAACTTCAAGTCTCGCTGGATCTCTGCGGCATTGAGTTCAAGCTGTTCGATCGTGGCCGCAATCGCTGTGTGGTCATCACGTGTTGCGAGCACACTATAGCGATTACCGTCAGGCAGGAACGTGATTCTCGCCAACGGAGCGACCGATTGCAGCACCGCCAATGAAGTCGGGCCGACGACTTTCTTAAGCGGATAGAACTTCAGCTCTGGCTGGTTTCCAACAGCGTCTTTCTCTACCTGTTCGATCACTTTGGCGATCAGTTCGTGTTCCTTTTCCGTAGCCGTAATCAGCAGGCGACGATTGGCTTCATCCGGAATCGCACTGGCTTTCGGCACCAGAGGCAGCAGCAGGGAAATGATTGTTGTCGAAACGATTTTTGGTCGCAGTGGATAGGACTTCAGCGAACGCACGGCATTGGCTTCCGAGGTACGGACTTGTTCAAGCACCTCGGCGACTTTCGCCTGATCGGCTTCTGTAGCGACGACCAGAAGTCTTTTGTTGGTAACATCAAAGGTGACCGTGGCCTGAGGCGTCAAGGTCGTCAGCAGCGAAGTCACGCTGACGGAATCAATCCGATCGGCTTCGTGAATCTGCAGCTGTTTGCCGTTTGATTCGGCTGTTGAAAGAGACTTCAGCAGCAGATCGACCTGAGCATGTTCATCGGCGGTCGCCATCACCAGCAACCGTTGATTCGCCGTGTCGGACAACACTTGAGCTTTAGGGACTGCTGTTGTCATCAAAGTCACCAGTGTGGTGGAGACTGTGGTGCTCACTGGATAAGTTACCAGAGTCTTTTCAGTGGCGGCAGTTTCTGTCTGCTTCTCCAGTTGCTCAATCAAAGCGCGGATCGCTTCGTGTTCCGGCAGCGTGCCGAAGGCGACCAGACTTCGCGTGGCCGGATTTACGGTGACCCGAACGGTGGGAACAATGTAAATCAGCATCGTTGAAATCGCCGTGGGATCGGCGTTCTTGAGAGCATACACCTGAAGTTGCCGGGCTCCTCCCTGAGGCTGTTCGGCCTGAATCATCTGCAGCGATTCGCTGATTCGCTTCTGATCGGCTTCCGATGCCCACGCAATGAGTTTGCTCGACAACGGATCGATGCGATATTGCCCATCCGGCGCGATGAGCTTAAGCGTGGCCAGCATTTGATCGGCGTCTGACACCTGAACCGGATAGAGCTGCAGCCGAGGTTGCATGTCGGGGCCCTGATTGGATTCCAGTTGCCCGAGAATGATCTTTGCTTTCTCCTGTTCCGACGGCACCGCATTGACAGAAATCTGGCGGGCTTTGATGTCGATGACGATCGTTCCGGTGATGATCGTCTTCAGCACTTCACCGGCTTGTTGAGGGTTCGCGTGTTCCACCGGGTACACGGTCAGCACTGGAGTCCCTTCTGCTTTTGTGAGCATCGGAACCTTGGTGATCACCTGTTGGACAAGTCGCAGATTCGAAGCCGTATCGATCACCAGCAATTGTTGAGTCTGAGCCAGGGCTTCGGCTTTGCCATAGCTGCCGAGCAGTGGCTTCACTTCCAGCAGGACAATTTCGGCCGGTCGACCTTCGAGAGGAAACAGGACGCTGACAAATTCGTATCGCCCGCGCGTTGCAAGTTCTTCGGGAGCGACTTTCGGAATCGCGCCTTCGGGAAGTCCGGTTTTCAGATCGAGACACATCAGCATTCGTTCGCGGCGAACCAGAGTGAAGCCTTTGGTCAACAACCAGCCGTTGAGGAGATCGATGCTTTCGACGGTGCTGTAATCTTTGGAATCGGAGTAGTTGAAAACTCCCGGCGGAGGAACTTCCATAACCAGCGAGAGGTCAGCTTCTTTGGCGATCCAGTCGAGAACGTCGGCCCACTTCTGACTGCGGAAGTTGAAGCGAAGTTTTTTGCCCGTGAACAAAGAGACAAACAGGCTCTGCTGATCAGGGTTGAGCACTGCCTGAAGTTTTTCATTCGCCGCTGCAATGATGGCCGGACGAGCAGCTTCTTCTGCTGCAGCGACTGCGGCGTCACGTTCACTGCTGATCTGTGTGATCAGAGTTTGCTGCTCGGGGGTGATCTTGATGGCTGCTGCGACTTCGGGTTTTGTGATCGAGTAGAAGTCGACGGGGGCTGATGGCGGAGTTGTCGGCGGGGCTTGTGCGACAGCGTAGCTGGTCGTGAAACAAGTCAGCGCAAGAAGAAGGAGTAACGCTTTGATGACGTGGTTGGTACGTAAACAGTCCACGAGGACAATGCGCGCGAACAGTGGGGTGCTCGGAGGGCTGACGCCCTGCCGCTCGCCTGAGAGGACAGCATTCTGCGACGTTGATGGCGCTGGGCGAGTGGTCATCGGGAGTACTCGAAGAGGCGGGAGAAATCCGGCGGGACATTAGCAGGGGAGACGCCACCTTATCGAATTCTGGCCGAATTTGCCACAAAATTCGCAGCCTGCCCAGATTGCGGAGACTTTGACTTTGTGTCTTGTGCTGATTCCTCGGAAGAGGGCGGATATGTGATTCGCCATCCCGGCATGGCTCGGTCGGAGATGACTTTTGGTGGCCCAATGACAGACGCGCGAATCACAGTTTTTTACCACGAAAGACACGAAAAACACGAAAGGAAACGCAGGACGAAACCACCAGAAGTGACCGTACATTCCGAGCCAATTGCGGTCACTCACGATGACCGGCGTTTGTTGACTTGCGATTTTTCGTGTCTTTAGTGTCTTTCGTGGTTTGAACTGCGATCTGTCTCCCTGC
>CANHVD010000181.1 GCA_947463775.1 Planctomycetaceae bacterium
ACACGTCGAAGCAGATCGTGCAGTGAACCGACACGATTCTCGAGGAACACGATAAACTGCCGCAGACACGGCCAATCTCTCCCACGCGTGGTGACTGGCGGGAGAAGCGAATCGTCTCCGAATCCTGAACTCATGAACCTATTCTCCCACATCCAAAGTCAGATGTCGTTCAGGCACAGTGGTGTGCCGAGTTGTTAGTTTCCTCAGGCACTCTTTTTAAGAAACGATTCTCGTCCGTCAATAATTGAACTGGCGTCGAATCGTTTGCCAAAGTACCGAGCAATCGCATTGGGATCACTGAGCACCGTTTCTGCACTGCCGGACACTAAAACCTGGCCGTCACAGATAATGTAGCTGCGGTCCGTGATGGTCAGAGTTTCGCGTTCACGATGGTCCGTGAGCAGAATCGAGATACCGCGTTCCTTCAGCCCTTTGATGATGTCCTGAATGCTGTGAATCGTGACGGGGTCGATCCCGGTAAAGGGTTCGTCCAGCAGAATGATTTGAGGATCGCTGGCCAGAGCCCGCGCGATCTCAAGACGGCGACGTTCTCCACCAGACAGTGATCCGGATCGTTGAGCCCGTTTTTCCCAAAGGCCAAATTCGCCCAACAACTGCTCGATGCGAGCGTCGCATTGCTTTTTGTCGAGTCCTCGATATTCCAGGATCGCGAGGATGTTTTGAGCAACCGAGAGCTTGGAAAAGATACTCGTATCCTGCGGCAGATAGCCGAGACCAAAACGAGCACGCTCAAACATTGGCCACGAGGTGACATCTTCACCACGCAGGATGACGCGTCCTTCTGTCGGAGCAATCAGGCCACAAGCCATGCGAAAACTGGTACTCTTGCCGGCACCGTTCGGTCCCAGAAGCCCGACGATTTCTCCTTCGTCGACGTAGAAGCTCACACCATCCACAGCACGCTTGCCGGGATAGTCTTTTACGAGTCCTTCGCATTGCAGCAACGCCATCGGAGAATCCTTCTCACGGGCAAACTATCTTTTGCACGGCAGGAATTAAGGCCGAGTGTTCGAGGGATACATCACTCGGAACATTGCCTCAATGGTGACCGCGCACAGAAAAAGCTCAATGGGCGATATTTTGCTCGCCCGGAATACTGGACGGGAGTTTAACGAATCCGTTTCATTCTGGAAAGATTGGGATAAAAGGGCACTGAGTACAGTGGGTAGTCGACATCCACAAGCTGCGTTTTTCCATTCACCGACTGCACCATTTTGTGCTTCAGAACCGTGTAACCTTTGCCGTCATTCATAAAGGGAATCCCGTGCGGCCAAAAGATGCACAGAGCTTCGCCGATGAGATCTTTCTCACGCACCGCATAGCGATGACTGTTCACGCCTCGCGTCGGCCGACTGTAATGGTCGAAAAGCCGACTATCCTTGCTCTTGGGTGAGTTATCCCCAAACATCAGATACTCGTCATCGTTCAACACGTAAAGCATATGCTCGCCGGATCGCTGTTCCTGCTCCAGCAACATGGACTCATAGTTCTGCCCGTAGGCTTCTGGTGCATCCAGATTGCGAACCAGATCTCCTTCGTTGCTGACTTCCTTCTCCATATAGCCGTTCGGTGAGCCTGGCCCAACCACTCGCAGAATCTCATTCCGGTAATAGATATCGCGACGAATCTTCAGATCAGAAACAGTCGCTTTCAAGCCACTGGATGCTATTCCGACTGGAGCCACATCGCGATACGAAGGAAAGTTCAGATCGTAGTGCGAGAGATGTGCTTTTTTGCCAAGAGGAATCAGATCACCGTCGACCCACAGGCACAATCGATCGTCCACATTGGCAAACGCAATCTCGTAGCTGCCGGGCCCCTGAATGCCCGTTTCCACACTGGCGATCGATTCTTCGACGGAAGCAACAGACTCATCCCGATCACGGCGCACGACCATCACTTCGGCGGTACCCGACTGAGGATTGATCACACAGCGAGCCGTCCGAAGTCCTTCAACCAATTCCACAGTAAACTGGCCGTCAGCAGTGACGGTATCGATCGTCACATTGAACTCAAGGGTCAGATCGTTGACCCAGTAGATCTCGTCGTCATCATCATTGAACGCACAGAAATCCGCGATCAACTGCGCACTAAACGGGCTCTTTTCTTCAGTGCCAGAACGGACTTCGTACCATGCCTGAGCGCTTGGCACGAGATGTCGATAACGCAGCCAGTGCTGTGTTTTTCCGCTCGAATCAACGGTGTAGGTCCGATTCTCTGCGTCCGGAACCCACGCATTTTCTGTGCGAGGCCATCCGCCCACCGTCTTGTCACTTTCCAAAAGCTGCGCCGGAGCCCAGCGTTCGGGAATACCGGCCGCCAACAGTTCACGTGCCGGATAGTTGTCATCGTAGACCAGCAGCTGAATATCACGCTGCTTCTCGGCATCCTCTTTGAACTGAACATCCCACGGGTCGGATTCCGTTTTGCGAGTCTGGATGTCGCCCTGACGAATTCTTACCGTTTCACCCGGCAACCCAACCAATCGTTTGATGTAGTTCACGTGCGGCTCTTCAGGATTCTTGAAGACGACCACATCGAAGCGGCGATAGTTCAGCACCTGCTTATTGACGACAATTCGATCGCCATTAAAAACCGGCGCACTGAGAATCTCGTTGCGATGACGGCAGTTTGGACAACGTGATTGATCAACACGCTGATCAGGATTCAGCACTCCGGACTCCTGATCAATCTCCTGACTCGCGCCGACTGTGTAATCCAGTCCGCAACCTTCACATTTGACTTCCTTGTGGCGACCATACAACGTCGGCGCCATAGAGCCAGTCGGAATCACGAAGGCTTCAGCTTCGAAGGTCTTGAACACAAAAGCCAGGATAAACGCGATCGCAACTGCTTCCACAGTCTCCCGAGTTCCCTCCTGAGACTGCCGTTTAGCCGCAGGGCTCTTTGTTCCCTGACCGGCTGCTGAGCCGTCCTGTTTCTTTCCGAACAAGTTCATATCGAAATCTTCTGAGAGGTAGTGCGTTGTCAAACTCAACGACGAAATCCGCCGAACCAGAAAATGGTCATTCGTGGAGACCGGCCGTTTCCAGGCAAATTCCTTAGCGAATGTAACGGATTCGTGACATTTCCGGTACTCGAATCGGCCACTGGCGTCCACCAAATTGCAGGACGGCCGGACGGGAGGGCAGATGAACCAGGAATGGCTTTCCGATCAGCATTCTGTGCGGCACACAGGGATTCAGCCAGTTTCGGCTGTCAGAAGAAACCGGACTATTGTCTCCCTGCACAAAGTACGACTGCTCCGGAACAACATAGTCCGAATCGATCGCATTCTTGCGGCGAGCCGGCGTGTAGAACACATCGCGGAACATTTCTAAAGACTCAATCCGAACTTCAGCCCCCTTAACTCCTATAGCCCAGCGTTTCTGCTGCTCCCAGCGAAGAGAAATCTCGGCCGCTTTCTTCGCATCCATCTTTTGCCCGGCAATGGTCGAAACACTGGCCTCCAGAGCCTGCTCGGTCGTCATCTCCGTGCCCACTCCAAGTGGTTCAAAACACTGCTGACCATTAATCCCAACAATAACCTGCCGATCAAAATTCGAAACTTCCAGAACCAGAGAAGCCGAGCCATCCGACGTTGATGGCCATGGGACTCGGCCTTCTCGAATGATCGATTGATCATCCAGAGACACCAGTGCAACATTCAGCGAGCCCTCGCCATCCGGCTCCAGTCGCAGCTCGAACGTGAAGGCCTCAACAGGAACATGGACGCAAATCTCTTCGGGCGTTTGCTTCCAGGACAACTCCGCCTTCAACATCAGGTCGCCGACAACATACTCCGGAGACGACACCATCGCATTGTACCCGTACCGATCTGTCACAGGGGCTAGATGAGACAGTGCCGCCAAGCGATAAACCGCGTCGCGAAACTCGTCGGTCGTCGCATGAGCAATCATGTCTTTCTGAAGATCTTCCGGCATGACTCCTTCGCAACGTAAAACTTCCCGAGTTCTGTCGTAGTCAAGGCGACTGCTCCATGCGACGGACAGCGAATCAAACCGAGCCACATAGGTGTCCCAGTCTTTGCCACCGGTGGCTGCAGCCAGAGGCGTCTCCGCCACATGATGCCCTCCGAACCATCGCCAGTTTCGAAACCGCAGCCATTGCATTTCCACGGATGAATCCAGTTGCAGTTTTTCTCCACCAGCCTTCCAGCCATCATCCAGTTCCCATGGCATCTGCCAGTCTTCCGAATGAGCAAGGTTGCTGAGCGTACTCACGGGAATTCTCATCCATTGCTGCTGACGATAGTCCTTGCGCGCAATCTTGCCGTTGATGTAGACATCGCCGTTGATGATACGAATTCGATCTCCCGGCAAACCGACAACCCGTTTCACATACGCTTCACCGGGCGACGCGGGATTGCGAAACACAATCGTCTCCCAGCGTTTCGGAGGACGCAGATCGTAGACATGCTTTTGCACCAGCAATTGATCGCCGTGGCTATTGGGAACTCCCGACACATCAATGTTAATTTGTCCGCAGTTCGGACAAGTCGCATAGCGCCGCGCGCCGTCTGGCTCCTGAATTGAGCCTGCGGTGGCACCCGCCGAATCATCAAAAGAAACGCCGAAAGCGAAATCGTACTGACACTCCGGACATTGAACACGGCGATGAAATCCCAACAAGCCCGGGGCCATGGAACCGGTCGAGATCAGATACCCTTCCAGCACAAACTCGCGCAACACGATAACGGCCATCACAAAGCAAATGGCGAGATCAATTGCACTTCGCAACCAGCGCTGGTCAAATGGATCGTCATGGGAAATTCGGCGGGACATAACCGCACGATAACGAATCCGGCCAAATGCGGAAATTCGCTTTTCCCCAAAGCCCCACGAAGGAGTAAACACCGTGAAAATGTTGGTTTTCAGACGTATTCTGGCTCTTCTCGTTGCCCTGATTACGGGAAGCATCGCGGTTGACGGGATCTGTGGAAGTCCTCAGGAAGCCGCCGTAAAAAAGCCCTCCGCGGCTGCCATCCTGAAGTTGTTTGTCGAAGAATGCGTGCTGATCACCCCGGGAACTGAGCCATTTCCGAAGAGCTTTCAAATGGGCGGACCAATCGACGGCCCGCTTGCAGTGGCGGCCCGGGATGTCGAAATGAAGACCAGCTTCCGAATCTCGCGCTACGAGGTGACTCAGGAGCTGTATCATGCCGTCACCGGGATCAATCCAAGTCGCTGGAAGGGCCAGCGGAACTCAGTGGAAATGGTCTCATTCCTGGATGCTCAACAATTCTGCGCAAGACTCACACTCCTGTTGCGAAACGAAAAGCTGCTGACAGACAAAGAGCTTGTGCGTCTGCCAACAGAAGCCGAATGGGAATACTGTTGCCGCGCCGGGACGAGCACTCCGTTCAGCTTTGGCGATTCAGCAACCGCCGAAGGTGATCAGGAAAACATCGCCAGCATTCTGAATGAGTACGGATGGCATACAGGTAACGCGGCCGGAAACGATCCTGTCGTGGGTGCCCTGAAGCCAAATCCGTGGGGACTTTACGATGTGCATGGATATCTTTGGGAGTATGTTTCCGATCCGTACACAGCCCCTGCGTCTGCCTCCGATGAGCCGACGACTGCACTGAAGAACGATTCTCCGACAGCCAATGCCGCTCGCATCATCCGTGGTGGATCTTGGCGAGATCATCATTCCCAGCTGACCAGCCATTCACGGATGTTGATTCCTGCCTATGCGGGCAGTGATGCCATTGGTTTCCGCTGCGTGATCGAAACGCTGCCATGACCAGGAAATGATTTCGATGCGAATGAGAGTTGCACGCTGCGTGGACTCAGGAACAACCAGAGACTCGATAAAGTATTCGTGACTCATTCACGCCCTTTGCCTGCCGGGAGAATCCCTATGTCAATTCCGCATGCTCCTCAATCGGTCGCCAACATCTCTGGAGGTGCTGGTACGGATCATCCGCTGAATACCCTCCCTCTTGCAGTGAAATCTCGCTGCTCAGCTCTGCCTAACATTCTTGCAGCACTGATTCTGTTTGTGACAGCGACTGCACAAGCCGATGAAAAGGCTCCAGCAGATGAAAAGAAGGCTGATCCGCACACGTTCAACTGGGTCAAAGTGACTGAAAAGGCGGAATGGCAGGCTCGGGATTCCAGCGGCGAAATGGTCTTCAAGGATCAGCTCTGGATTCTTGGCGGCTGGTTTGATTCCTTTGCCGCGCCGCCTCGAGATGTCTGGAGCAGCGCTGACGGGAAGGGCTGGAAAAAAGTGGCCTCAGAAGCCCCATGGAAGTACAGCGATCTGCCGATGACCGCAACGTTCAATGATCGCATGTGGATCATGGGAGGATGGTACAACGGTCGACTTGAAGGACACGGAGCAACCAACGAGGTTTGGTCTTCCGTCGATGGCGTGCAATGGGATCTTGCGACTCCGGCTGCGGACTGGTCGCCTCGCATCGCGTCTGCAATTGTCGAGTTCAAAGGTCGCTTGTGGATTCTGGGAGGTACGGAAAACTACTATTTCGGTGATCAATCGAGCCTGAAGAACGACGTGTGGTCATCAGCCGACGGCAAGTCATGGAAGCTGGAAACCGCCAACGCTCCGTGGTCACCACGCGCCTATCATCAGGCAGTTGTTCTGAATGGCAAAATCTGGGTGATGGCCGGTGGCAATTATGTGCCCGAGTATCAGGCGAAGAACGACGTCTGGTGTTCTGAAGACGGCGTTACCTGGGAGCAAGTGACAGAGCATGCTCCATGGTCACCACGCTTGTGGTTCTCGGCCGTGGAATATCGAGATCATCTGTGGGTCATCGGCGGCTGGTCCAACGATCCGTCTCAAAACTGGGGCGACGTGTGGTACTCGAAAGACGGTAAGGAATGGAATCAACTGAAGTCCAACCTCACATGGAAAGAACGCCACGAACATTCCACCTACGTCTTTCAGGATAAAATCTGGGTTGCCGGCGGCCATGCGAAACCACTCAACAGCGAAGTCTGGACGCTCGAACTTCCCAAGGATTTTGGGAAGTGATCTAGAGCAGTGTAGTCGCGGCTTTCGGTAGATGGATCTCAACACTAACGGGGTTTTACAACAAAGCCTGGGGTCGCCGTGACAACGGCGCACCCCAGGAAAGTTTGCCCTGCGGTTTGAACCCCAACGGGGCTCCACAATTCGCTGCGACGATACCTGATTAAAGAATGAAGTCCGAGTTGTGGAACCCCATCGGGGTTTTGGACATTCCCGGGTTCAATACCTGGGGTGCGCCACCATGCGGCAACCCCAGGCTTTGTTGTAGAACCCGTACCGGGTTGAATCGCAGGATTCCTGGCGGTGGATTCTTCAAGGTCGCAACCACAACGGGCTTATTCCTCGACACGAAATGCGGGTAACGAATGAGCTCGACAGAAAAGAACCTACCTTGACATCCATCCACGACGACACCCCGGAGGGATCGCTGCGGTGTCGCTCGGGCTTCGGCTTCGTCTCAACAGTGCGCATTCGGCCACCGTCTGGCGCAACTTTGACCGGATGTTGCCGAAATGCATCGCACATCGGGTTAAGGATGCGCGAGCAACGTATGCTGAGCAGAAGAAAAATGGTACAGTTGAGCGACTTTGCCGGTCGCATTTTCGGGCCCTGTTGACGGTAGCAGCCAACCGATAAGCGAAGGCGAATAAGCAAAGGCATCGTTATTCTATGAAGATTCGCAAGGCAGTCATTACGGCGGCAGGAGATCATCATTCTCGCCTCCCTTTGCAGACACTGGTTGATCGCAGCGGGGAAATCCGAACTGCTCTGCGGCTGATGCTGGATGAAGTCGTCGACTCCGGCGTGGATGAGATCGGCATTGTCATTCGCCCCGGGCAGCAGGAACCCTATCTGACAGCAGCCGGTCCGCATAAGTCACGGTTGGTATTCTTTGAACAGACCGATCCGCGCGGCTATGGTGATGCCATTCTGCGGTCACAGGATTTCGTGGGGCAGGAATCCTTTCTGCACCTTGTGTCCGATCATCTTTACCTGAGCAAATCAGATCGCCTGTGTGCTCAACAGCTGATCGACGCGGCGACAAAACACGAGTGCTCTGTTTCCGCGATTCAGGCCACTCGTGAAAACGAAGTGATCTTCTTTGGCACGGTTGGTGGCACGCCCTTGGCTCAGTCTGACAATCTGTATGAAGTCAGCACAGTCATCGAAAAGCCAACACCAACAGTTGCGGAGCAACGCCTGATTGTGGCTGGACAGCGAGCTGGCTATTACCTCTGCATGTTCGGCATGCATGTGCTGACACCGGCGGTCATGACTCTGCTGCAGAGGACACTCACCGCTGCCCCTGAAGGTAAGAGTATTGATCTCAGCAGTTCACTCAATCAGCTCGCCAAGGTCGAACGCTACCTGGCTCTCGAAGTCGACGGCTCGCGGTACAACATTAGTTACAAATACGGCCTGTTGCTGGCTCAACTCGCGTTCTCACTGAATGGTGTGGACCGTGATCTGATTCTGACCGAACTCGTGAATCTGCTGGCTCAGAAATAGTACCGTACACCCGCCGCTCCGTCGGCGGGATTGTTCAGTGCATGTGGCACAGGTTGTCTGTCGGTGATGCAAGTCGTGTAACGGCTCTTCGCCTGAGACTGAAGCTCGAGAAACGAACAAAGCAATGACACTCGGTGGGCTGACGCCCAGCCGCTCGCCTGTAATGCAGACAGATCTTCTATGAACTTGCTCTCTATTATCACCTCGTCCGATGCCGCCACCCGCAATCGTTCGCTCGATGCGGAATGCCGTACACTGACACTCGAGGAGTTGCTCCGCGAGTGTTCAGAACTCGATGACTATCGACGGACCTGCGAAAATCTTTACGATCGAGTTCGCAGCCTCTTTTTTCTGTATGCGATTCATCGTTTTCACCTGCCGACTCAGCTTGTTGGTCGAGAAAGCGGCCGAATTCCGTACGTGGGCTATGAGCATATGCTCAACCGCCGCTACCCGGAAGCTCTCGACGTATTTCTGGCGAAGCTGCAACAGGAAGGCCCCTCGGTCTCTCTCTCCAGCGCGTTGGGAGAAGCGTATCATCGGCTTGCGTTTCAAACTCTGGCCGATCAGGTTCGTCGCAGCGTCCGAACCGTGCGAGGGAACCAGTGGATGTTCCGGACGGGCCATCCGGCCGACGTTCCTTTGCGAATTCGCCCGGAACTTCTGAAGCTCACGTCGACCACCGGCAGCTATCCGATTCTTCGCGAACGCACGGCCGTCCGCATGGACTTTTCTCACAGCGGCTGGAGCGATATCTTTTTCCTCGGCATGGATTTCCCCGAAGGCGCGAAGGTGATTAATGCGTCGATCGATCTGGCCGTGCGAGGTCGCCATGAAAAACCGACTCCGCCGATCGATTGTAGCCTGCGAGTCATCGATGAGCCCGTGCTGCGACTCATCAGCATCGACCTTGATGCGAAGGTTGAGATTCGCGAGATCAATGAAGTGTTCGACTTTGCTCGCGACTATCTCGGCCTGATCAAAGGGGCCGTGATCGCCGCAGGATTAATCCCACCGGGCATGGAAGGCTGTGGTGGAAAAATCGCAGACGTGTTTACGCGCATGATTGGCCCGGGGCTGGGGTTGGAAATCACAAGTCGCGTCAACGATATTCCGAAGGGCTC
>CANHVD010000182.1 GCA_947463775.1 Planctomycetaceae bacterium
ACTCGCATTGCGTCGTTTGAAATGGCGGCTCGGCTACAGACGTCGGCTCCGGCTCTGATGGACCTGGGAAGTGAAACAGCCGAGACTCTGGAGATGTATGGTTGCGACCCTGACAAGCCATCGTTTGCTCGGGCTTGTTTGCTGGCACGTCGCATGGTTGAACGCGGCGTTCGTTATGTGAGCATTTTTCACAGCGGCTGGGATGCTCACGGTAACGTCAAAGGCAACGTCGCCAATAATTGCAAGGTGACAGACCAGGCTAGCGCGGCTCTTGTGAAAGATCTGAAGCAGCGCAGTTTGCTGGACGAAACGCTGGTGCTCTGGGGCGGCGAATTCGGGAGAACTCCGATGGTCGAATCCAACGCCGCACTGGGGCGTGCTCAGGGGCGCGATCATCATCCTCAGGCCTTCACCGTCTGGATGGCCGGTGGTGGCATCCGCCCTGGAATGACTTTAGGTGCCACAGACGATTTTGGATTTCATGTCACGGAGAATCCGGTTCATATTTATGATCTGCAGGCCACGCTGATGCATTGCCTCGGCCTCGATCACAAACGCCTCACGTTCCATCATGCTGGTCGAGATTTCCGACTGACGGACGTGCACGGTGAGTCGGTAAGTGCAATTATTTCCTGAACATCAGGGGACTTGTTACTGACACCGGAACAGGTTCGTCGAGTGGTGAGTGCAGTCGTGGGATTCATGGGCCTTCCACGGCGAGTCGGTTACTGTACGCGGACCAAAGGTTGGCGGTTTCGGCGTATCAATGAAGGCCTTAAACTCGGACTGAGCCTCTGAATCCACGAACGCCGTAATAAGACTGAGCGCCATTGTGATAGATGAAGACTCGGCCGTAGCGGAAGTCACCGAAGATTGCTCCTCCGAGTTCTCGCACGTCGGGCGGCGTCATAAGCCAGCTTGACGTCTTCGTGTCGAACGTGCCAAGTGTCTGAAGTTCTCGATACTCTTGTTCCGTCAGGAGTTCAATTCCAATGGTAGCTGCCATATCGATGGCGCTGTTGGCAGGCTTGTGTTCCTTTCGTGACTCAAGTCCTTCACGGTCGTAGCAGACTCCTCTGCGGCCTTGCGGTGTCTCTGATGAGCAGTCAAAGAAGATATACTCGCCAGTCTGCTTATCGTGTCCAACGACGTCTGGTTCTCCGCCGGTTCTTTCCATTTCCTGCAGGATCAGCAATTTGTGCGGATAAGCTTCAATTCGGGCTGCGACTTTGGGCCAACGAAGAGTCTTATGGCGTTCCATGTTGGATTCGAACCGCGTTTTCAGCAGCTCGAAGAAATCTTCAGATTGCTCAACAGATGTTTCTTTCCGGCTACTTTTTTTGGCCATCTCGGACCTCGACTTTGGTTGGCGGTTTCACTCTTGTTGCGGCAATGGATGTTGCCACAATGGAGCAAGACATCTTTCTCGTGAATTGCCGCTGACCGGTATAGAACAGCGACTGACGCCTGCGGCTTACGGTTAAACAACAAGCTTTTGAAGTCGGAGCGTTTAGTGCCTCCGGAGTTCCTCACTTCGAATCATGGCCCCACAGAGCGTCGGCGATCCAGTCGAGATCTTCCGTCTGAACCTGAGCGGCCTCTTTGCCTCGCCCTGCCCCTGCGGAGTTTAGTGCGTTGAGCACGAGAAGTCGCAGGACACTGGCCAGCGGACTGCGCGGCCCCTGCTTGAGTGCTCGTTGAACAAGGCGGTGATCTCGATTCAGGATGACTTCATTCTGCCCGGTCGGCGCCTGGCGAAAATGGGCATCAATCATGCGTTGAAAGCCCTTGGGAATATCGCCATCTTTGCGCAGTTCTTCAAAAGTTCTGGCCAGTTCGTAGCGTTCGTTCAAAAAGGCGACGACTGGCAGCGAGGGCTGGAATGAAGCGATCATGACTCGAGCCTGCGTCGATCTCAGGAAATCACTCCACTCGGCCGATGACTCCTCGAGTTCCGCCATCCCCATGACAGAACTTGCGAAATTCGCGGAAGATGGAGTTGCCGGGCGAAGTTCAATGTGGTCCGAATTATGATCCGAGACCATGGACGCCAGCAGGTTCTCTTCGAAGCTGCGAAATACATGCACGCACGGTGTTCGATTCGAAGCGAAGACGTCGTCGAGGTATCGTTCCTGGCGACGGTCGGCATTGTACCAGATGACAAAATCAGCGTCGGCCTCATGCAGTGCGTCGGCTGCGCTGAGATTCAGAATTTCATTGAACAGCAATGGGCCTCGTGAAGTTTTGAAGCGGTAGACTTTCGACAGCAATGCACGCAAGCGGGCTTCCGCCAATGCTGCTCCGGCAAGAATGTAGCGATGCCAGTTGACGATCGCTTCCAGCCGCCCTGGCTCTTCCTCTGCCATTTTCTCCAGATGCGAATAAAGGAAATCATCCAGGGAAGTTCGGACCAACTGAAATCGATCGTCGCGAACCAGATCCTCACGGCTGGCAGTGGGAGAGCAGTCTTCGAGTTCAAGGACACCGCGGAGAAAACTGGCCCACGGAGGCAGCAGGTCACGAACTCGTCGTGAGATAACCATTCGGCGAACCGTGACCGCCACCGTCGCTTCGTCTGCAAATCCCGGTGTTCGCTGTGGCGAAATATACAGGGCCCCGGCGATGAAAACTGGTTTCTCAACATGGATTGGAATCACGTCAAGCGGCGACTCATTGAAGTAATTTGCCAGCTCCAGTTCGATTGCCTCATGATCCGGAGTCGGTTCAAACCACGCCACATTAATCACGTTGACTCGCGCCGCTCCACCGTTCAGATGAATAGGGATATTCAGGAAGTCGGCGTATTGTCGAATCGCGGCTTCAAGCGGCTCGGTATTCTCCGCCATCGAGCGAAACTGCGGCTTGAGCTGAAGGCAAACAGAAGTTCCCACTGCCGTTCGGTCGCAGGATGAAAGTTGAATGCTGGTTCCGGGGCCTGCTTCCCAGCGAACGCCCTCTTCACAGTCTTCACGACGACTTTCCACAATCAGTCGATCGGCCAGCATAAATGCGCTGAAGAGTCCGATTCCGAACTGGCCAATCAAATGATCGCCATCTCCCGTGACCTGTTCACGCTGCTCGTCGGATCCGCGTCCTTTCAGAAGCCCGGTAATGCCAATGCCCAGTGTTCCAAGGAACTGTTCAGCATCCAGAGCGCTGAGTCCGATGCCATCGTCGGTAAAAGTCAGAGTTCCAGCGGCGGCATCCTGATGAATATCGATACGTCCGCGAAAGCTCAGGTCGCGACTTCGCCGTCGCATAATCGCATCGTGAGCGTTCTGGATAAGTTCCCGGATTGGAGTATCAAGTCGGCTATAGAGCGAGGATCCCATGATCTCGATCACGCCGGCAATATCCACTCGAAACGGAATCTCGCGAGTCCACACGCTGTCTACCTCAGTACTTTTGGAGGCCCGCTGTTGATTCGGGCCGTGTCGGAAACATCGAACTCCTGGCAATTATTTCGCAGGGAGGCGAGTTGTAACCGCCCGCGGAAGAAGTCGCAAACTGGAGGTCGTTTTGCTCGACTCGGTAGTGATGAGCGGATTGAATCACTTGATTCCGGCAGTTTCTGTCGCATTCGTTAGAGTTCCCGCCCGCCCGTTTTATCTGATCGGAACGGTAGGAGGTAAAGCAAAAAATCGAGGAAGTGCACATCGCCTGCACATTTGAATGCACACTCGACAGTGGACGAATTCAGGTTCGACGAGTTGTGGTTCGATTCCGTTTTCTCTGTTGATTGCACTTTGACACGTGTTGTCAAACTGATTTTGAATGGGAGTTCAGGGGTGATTAAGCGAAGCCTGTGTTTGTTGGTCACGCTGATGCTGGCGGAGCAATCAGCAACAGCAGGAATGAACCTTTTCGGAAGTATTCCCTGTGCGTCCGAAGACTTTTGTTCAGATGGCTGTGCGACCGAAGCGGTCTGCGATGTGACCGACGGCTGCGGCGATGACGGCTGCGGTGAGTCATGTTCATCTCTGTTTGGAAACTGTGGCAACAGCAGTCTGTTGAACCTGACAAGCCTGCTGCACAAAAGCGACCATAGCTTCGATGACTTCATCAGTCCGATGACGAATCCACTGTTCTTCGAAGACCCTCGAACTCTGACCGAAGCAAGGTTGATTTTTGCCAACCACAGACTGCCCGGGACGTTGGGCGGAGGATCGGCTCAACTGTATGCCATGCAGCTCAGAGCGGCGATCAATGAAGATGTTTCGATCATTGCCACCAAAGATGGCTTCATCGTGTCCGACACTCCGGTGATTCCGAACGATGGATGGGCGGATATTGCGGCTGGCTTGAAGATCAATGTGTACAAAGATGTCTGTAGTCAGAGTCTGATCAGCGTCGGCACGACCTATGAAGCTCCGTTCGGTTCGCCTCGATCTCTGCAGGGGAACGGCGACGGAGAGTTCCATATGTTTACGTCCGGTGCCACTAAACTGTTCGACGACTATCACTATATGTCTGGTTTAGGATGGCGTCTGCCTGTTGATCAGGGAGCCGAGAGCACATCAATGTACTGGTCGAACCACATCGACAGAAAGATCGGGAACTCAAAGTTCTACCTGTTGGGTGAATGCAACTGGTATCACTGGCTGGCCAACGGTGGCACAACGGCCGCTAATTTCGAAGGTGTCGATCTGATCAACCTCGGCAGCACTAACGTCGATGGCAACGATCTGGTGACTGGTGCTCTGGGCGTGAAATACAAGCCAAGCGGAAACACAGAGATCGGTGTTGCTTACGAACTGCCACTGACCGATCGTCAGGACATTATGAAGGATCGTTGGACTGTAGACTGGATCATTCGCTACTAGTTCATGTCCCCGCTGCTGAGAGCCAGGTCTGATTCCGGGGGGCGGAGTTCGGGACTGGTTTGAGAAGCGAATTTCGAAAGCAAGGTTGCTCAGCGAAAACTTGTTGCTCAGCAAAACATCCACTTGCCGAGTGACTTTGTGACTTGATTAACAGTCGATGCTGGCTCAACTGGGTTCTGGAATGCGGAATCGCATCGAGCCCCGATGGTCCAGCTTCGACTTTTTTGTTTTAAGGCACATCTCAGCAGATGTCGCGCGGCTAAAGGGCCGTTGATCTGGCTCAGCGGTAAACAAAATGCTCTGTCCATGATTAAGGACGCCTGACAAAACCGGGACTGGTTCCCGGAGAGATCCAGCAATCAAATAGAGAAGGGACTGTCACGGGCTTTGTCCCGGTTTTGTTTGTGCCTCTGAATCAAGGCCCCGATCCAGCCAGGGGCTAGAGTATTGACCGAAGTCCTGTGCAAAGGTTTGACCTCTGGTCTCGTGCTTTCCGCAACGCACTGAACAACTCTGCTCTATTTGCATCGATGATGCTGAAAGTCACCGGGTCTACATCGCCATCACAATCATCAAGATCAGCGTCATTGGCTCTCAGAACTCTCCAATTCGCGGCGGCAATCCTGCACGCAAACTCTGAAATAACCTAAGTTTTCGTCGTCTTCATTCTCTGGGTTGTTGCGGTCGCGATCAGGATTGTTGAAAAATGGTTGTGCAGGCTTCTATAACTATCGGGTGTCAAAAGTGTGGCGGCACGGCGGAAGTTGTGGCCGGGCAGCAGTACTACAATTGTGTCTACTGCGAGTCGCTGATTCAGTTGGCTGAAGTCTCTGAGGATCGAATTCTGCCTACGGGAATCACTCTGGACTGCAGTTGTCCAACCTGTGAGCAACCATTGCAGACTGGCCTTATCGAGCAACGACGAGCGTTGTTCTGCGGGGCATGTTTTGGCGTCTTGATTCGCCACGCTGATTTTGCCGGAATCGTGCAGGAGCGACAGGCTCGACGCGGTGGAATGGAGCCGGCAGAACCTCGTCCGATTGATCCCGAGTCTCTAAAACGCGAGATCCAGTGCCCATCGTGTAGCCAGCGTATGGAAACTCATCCTTACTATGGCCCGGGAAACATCGTTGTCGACACCTGCAGTGAGTGTGGGTATTTGTGGCTTGATCACGGCGAGATTACTCGTGTCGAGAACGCGTCTTTCGTTCGACGCAGCACGCAGTTTACCTGGGACAGTCCTGCGGCGACTGTGTCCGAACGTCTTGAAAGCGCGGCACTGCCAGCTGTAGCCGATAACACTGCGGACTCCCCATTGCGCGCGCTTGCGGACCTACTCTTGAGCTGATCAGCGAGGTGCTGCGAGTTCGAGGGAACGGCGGCCACCCAAGTATTTCCCGGAGGGATTCTTGCCGCGAGCCCTGCCCGGGCCATAAGAAAGCAAAAAGAAAAACCCGACAACTAACTGCAGACATCTTGTGAGGATGTCGGCACTTTGTTGTCGGGTCCATGTTTGTTGAGTCACTGCATCGCCAAATGCTCTTTGATGGGCTCAGCATTTGATAGCTGCAGTTTTGACAGAAGCAGAGGGCGGCAAGCGGGAGGTGTGTTGGCCACTTGCCAGACCAAAGTTCTGCGTTTTCTTCTACATGCGGTAGGCGGGGTTGTCCCGACTAAAGTCGATCGTGACCATTTCTTTTCCGAAATCAAGCTGCAGGAATGAGTAGTCCTCTATAAGAGTTTGTTCATCCAGTTCGGAAGCTGTCAGCCCTTCGGAATTCTCAGTCCACGTATGATTGATCACTCGAAGAGGAACATGGTACCGGGCATCCAGCATCAGCAGGCTTTTGCGATAGGTCTTGTTGAATTCCGGTGAGTCATATTCGTACAGGAAGCAATAGCATTTTCGATCGTCGAACTCTGTGTCTTCCAGACGCACACATCGCACGCCCTGGCCATTCTTGATGTCGTTCTGGCGATGCAAAACCAGCAGTTTGAGCATTCCGAGGATACCGGCTTCTGTTACTGGGTAGCGGGCCTGAGCCATGGCTTCCGGGCTCGTTGGCTCAAGCTTGATCGCTGGCAGCAGGCGACCTTTGAATCCACCCAGCTTCACGCACATCTTCTTATCTTCATAGTCTTCGTTGTACAGCAACTGACGGCCTGTGTCGCCGTTCTTCCATTTCATGTAGATGCCGAACGAAGGTAAGTGCCGCACCTTCAAGTCAATTGTCTGAGTTTCACTCAGGTCGCCCTGAATGCGTTCCTGCTTGTTGAACACAACCGAGTACGCGTTGACATTTTCAATGAATCGTTGACCATCCTGCATCATGAGCAGGGAAAACTTGAGAGCATCATCGTTGTTCAGAATCATCCCGCCAGCCCTGGATGCGGGGCTACCGGCTTCTTCACTGACCGTAGTCGTGAGCAGTGCTGCAGATTCAGCGGAAGCAATTGCTCCCGGTGGCATCGGAACGTTATCAGAGGAAACTTCAGACCGACCGATATCTTCACCGGCCGGGACTGGGTCAAAACTACAGAAGATTACGCCAAGACTGATCGCCGAAACGCTCAGTGCGAGAAAATTGGATCGTCGGGAATTCTTACGGGGACAGAGTCGCGCCATCGGGAACACACCTCTTTTGGGGAACGGCACTTTGATCAGTCCTGCCCAGTCAAAGTTACCGCAAAAACACCGTTGACCCGACATTCAGGTTGCCGTGGTCTTCATGTCGGGTTGATTCGCCGAAATCCCTTCCGGTTTCGTTTGAGACGCAGACCAAGACGATCGCCCAATCCGCTTCTGACCGGAGTTCTGCGGGCCCACGCAGAACGACATAACGATTCTGAATTCAACCTGACGGCCCTGCGGCATGCTGACTGCGAGCGTAGAGGGAAATGCACCTCCACCGCGTCAGAAATGTCCGTGGTGATAGCACCACCAATGGGCAGCTTCGAAGAGAAATCAGCGAAATGTGGAGAGAATAGACAGGATGCTGGACAAACGACTCGGCCATTATTCATCGTCCCGCAGTGATGATTCCGGCGCAATGTGAAGTGGCAATTGTTGCGGGTTTAGAGGTCTCTCACGATTCCGTTTGATTAATCCGGCAAAGGCCAGAAATTCTCCCGGGTTTGACATCATCGTATGATCGGTCATCCTGCTGCAGTCGTCAAAGTTTGACGCGGTACGTAAACGGTTAAGTGATGCGTCGGGGCTCAGTGTTGGAAGTCGCCGAAGCTCGTCGATCTTTGGTCGCTCTAAGAATTGTGGTGTTGTTTTCTATGTTCATTTCTCTGAATATTGCCGACCGCCTGCGGAAGTCGGCAGAGTCCGTGCCTAATCAGCGTGCGGTCGTGTTTCCGGAATCGCGAGATTCCATGGGCCGAGTTGCCTGGACGCATCTGACATTTCAGGAACTGGATAAAGAAGTTGACGCGATCGCTCGAGGATTGGTTGCCATCGGAGTGCGGCCGGGCCATCGCATTGTGCTGATGGTTCGACCGTCGATTGAATTCATTGCCCTGACTTTTGCCATCTTCCGTACTGGCGCGGTCTGTACGCTGATTGATCCGGGCATGGGTAAGAGCAGCGTACTTCGTTGTCTTGATACGGTTGATCCTGATGGTTTTGTCGCCATCCGTCCGGTGCATATCGTCCGCAAACTAATGCCATGGAGATATCGGAATTCCAGACTGAACGTGATCGTGGGACCGCAGCGTCGTTCGCTTGGCTGCCCCAGTCTGCCGCAGGTGATTGCCATCGGGCAGAAGTCCAGCGAGCCTCTGCCGCAAACGAAAGCGACAGATTCTGCGGCTATTATCTTCACCAGTGGCAGCACAGGTCCGCCTAAAGGAGTTCTCTACGAACACGGGATGTTCGATGCTCAGGTGGATTTGATTCAGGGACATTACAAGCCAGAGTCCGGCGAAATTGATCTGCCAGGATTTCCTCTGTTTGCCTTGTTCAATCTGGCGATGCAGATGACAACCGTGATTCCGGAAATGGATCCCACACGTCCGGCGAAAGTTGATCCTGAAAAGATTCTGGAAGCCATTCGCAGCCAGGGGGTGACTCAGGCCTATGGTTCCCCGGCCTTGTGGAATCGTGTCGGGCGATACTGTGAAGAACGTGGTTTGAAACTTCCAACTATTCGTCGAGTGCTCTCAGCGGGGGCTCCTGTTCCGATTCATGTTCTGCAGCGTATGACGTCAGCATTGTTGCCGCAGGCGGATGTCTTTACGCCCTATGGTGCGACCGAATGCTTGCCGGTGGCCTCTATCGGCGGGCGAACGGTTCTTAACGAAACAGCCGCGTTAACAGCGACAGGACGTGGGACCTGTGTTGGTACGGTCTTTGACAGAATGGAGGTTCGCATTATTGCGACTTCATTTGATGTGTTGTCAGATATTGGTCTCACAAGAACACTTCCGCAGGGCGAAATCGGCGAAATCATTGTTCGCGGTCCTGTTGCGACTCGTGAGTATTTCCGCCGGCCTGATGCGACATCAGCGGCAAAAATTCGAGATGGCGAATCATTCTGGCATCGCATGGGAGACGTTGGATATCTCGATGCGCATGGGCGGCTTTGGTTTTGTGGACGCAAAGCTCATATCGTGTTTCCGAAAACCAGCCCGATGTATTCTGTCTGCTGTGAAGCGATTTTTAACAATCATCCTCGCATCTATCGAAGCGCGCTGGTTGGGGTTGGTGAAAAAGGACGTCAGACGCCTGTGATCGTCGCAGAACCGGAAGCTGAACAGTTTCCGACGAATTCTAAAGACAGTGCTGTGTTGCGCCAGGAGTTGCTGAGGCTTGGCAGTGAGAACCCACTGACGGC
>CANHVD010000183.1 GCA_947463775.1 Planctomycetaceae bacterium
CGCGATCGCGGGAAAAAGATGACCGCCTGAACCACCGCCGATAAACACCAGTCGAAGTTCGGACAATCCCGAGTCGTCAGCCTTCACAGTACTCACTGACTCCGTCCGCAGAAACGACCAGCAGTCGTTTTGTCAGCGGATGATGCATGGTGGCAAAGTCCTGATTGACGCGGCTTCGTACCTGATCAATTAAAGCGGCGTCTTTCATGGAGACAGCAATAAAGAAATCACGGTTGGGCACACCCACAATTAATTCCGGTCCAAAGAGATCTCTCAGCCGCCCATGGAATCCGGGGTCCAGAATGCGTGAGCAGTTATAAGCATCAGGTCTGACTGGCATCAACATTCTCGGATGCGCGTCGTCTCCCAGCATCGTCACTTCCAGTGGATTTTCCTCGGCGTACTGCCGCAAGTTGGCGATCGCAAGGTCATGCAGCTCATCCAGCGACAGGTCCCACGTTTCCAGCATTTGCGGCTGAATGAAGCGATAGGAATCATCTTCATCAACAACGTAACCCACCGACAGGCCACCGACCCATGGCATGCGAACACGTTCGTCATTCCTTGAATCTTCCTCCGCCGACAGCATCGGCAGAATATGGTCGCGAACTTCATGCAGAGCCGGCACCAACTGCTCCGGGCTTAGCTCCTGAAGTCGGACCAGCGTCGTCAAGCCGGGCAGAACAATCCGACGGAACTGCTCCGGCTGCTGCAGATACATACGATAGAAATTGGAAAGGCCGATTTCCGAATGTCCCAGCCGCAACGAGAATCCTCGCGACACAGATGTCTGCAAGAGTGGAAAGTTCTGGCGAGCCAGCTCGATCACCTGTTTCAAAAAGACATCCGGCGGCCACGCTGGTTGCTCAGCAATTTCTAATGTCGCAAGAACTCGTTCACAGATCAAAATAAAACCGGGATCCAACAATTCACGATCAGGAGACTGCACTGTGGCCACGATCGTCAGGCGACCACTACGAATGGTCCATAGTCGCCACTGGTATTGCGATCGGCGTCCGAAGACTCGCGACAACCAGCATCCGGTGCGAGGACGCCGTGAGACACCACTCCAGACCTCATTCGTGGATTTGATTTTCAGAGAAGGCTCCGGATGCAGTGCGGAGACCTGAGGAAACAGGAGGCCGAGATCAGGTGATGGTCGGCGGGTCGCATCGGTTTCTGCGTCGTCCCACCAGGTGACCATCGAGAGCACAACGCGAGATGGCGAATCCGTAGCGACAGGCTCAGAGCCACCGTCGGCATTGCGGGATGAAGCAGAGTCTTCGCTGCGCCAACGCAGCTCAATCAGAGTCTGGTTTTGTCGGACATCGATCTCGTCCGGGCAACGAAACGTGAACCAGTTTGCCGGGCCGCGGCAAAGCCTCCATGAATCATCAAAGTTTCCGGATCGATAGTCAGACATCGTTACTCGGCCTGAGATTGAGCAACATCCCCACGTGCATTGTAGGCACGCCACCATCGTGACGGCAATCTTCCGGGCCATTCAAGACAATTTGGGCAATAGAACCGCGGACGGTCTGGTCCGCCGATCACTTTTTAAAATTCTTCCCGCTGCCGCTCGGGGGCCACTGGCGTTTCCTAACTGGACAGCGCCATGTTGCCCCCTCTCCCCCTGTTTTTTGCGGATTCTGCATGGCGTCACATGGCAGCATTCTCGCAAAAAATTGGGGGAGAGGGCTGGGGTGAGGGGGCGTTTTTAGCGCGTTGCCTGTCACGATCTCCCCCTCATCCGGCCTATCGGCCACGTTCTCCCCCGAGGGGGAGAAGGGACTTCGTTTCACACGAAAAATCATGAGCAGAATATTACTTCGTTGAATCTGAGTCGCCAAACATGGCGATGTCCAGTTAAGGCGGATCGTAACCACCCGGGTGCCACGGATGACAACGACAGATCCGAGCCGTGCCCTTGCAGAATCCTCGAATCAGCCCAAATTTCTGCACGGACAGAATAAAGTATTGGCTGCAGGAAGGATAGAAGCGACATCGCCGCCCGAGCCATGGGCTGATTAGATACTGGTACAATTTCACTGCACCAATCGCCAGCAGAGCAGGGCCCTGGAGTAAAACTCGCCACAGATTTCGGTATGGCGTTGACGTCTCATTCCCGGCCAGAATTGCGTCATCGTTTTCATGAAGGCAGTTCGGGGAACACTGGGTTGCCTCGCTGTGTGCGTCCAGTTCCGTCTTTGAATCCTGAGCTGCACTCATGAGCCGCTCTCGGAGTTCCGCTGCAGTCGTCGAGCCAGTCGGGGCACCAGACTCTTGATCGACGCCTTGTAATCAACAAGTGCCGAATCATCACGCTGACGTGGAATCAGAATCAGATCAAGCCCGCTCGGAAGTTCGTGCTGAAGTAGTCGAAATGCTTCCTTGAGCCTTCGTCGCTTCACATTGCGATGCACGGCTGACCCATGCTTACGCGAGACACTGACACCCGCTCGAATGACATTCAAATCGTTGCTGTGAACAAAGATCAGAAGATGATCGTCGCCGGAACGAACTCCGGAACCATAGACTCGTTCAAAGTCCTGCGCACGCCGAAGATGCATCTGCGGCGTCAGGCGAAAACCGGAATTCTCTGACACGTTATTCTACAGACTCAGATCGAATTTCGAGCTGATCTCTCTGTTTGAACATCATCTGCAGACGTTCCTGAGAGTAAAGACGAATCACGATCTTCTTGTAGCGCAGGCGCCCCAATTCATCTCGGTCGAGATTCTCTTTAATTTTTGGACTGGCTTTGCCGGCGTAGATGGCGGCAAACGTCTCCGGATCAACACCACGACCTTCTTCGAGATCTCGCTCTGCGTTGATCCCGCCTACGGAGGCAGCGAAGTAATTCACACCGTCAAAAGCGGAAGTGCTTTCACCGCTGGCCACATATAGGTTGTTGAGTTCTCTGATAGCCTTGCTGACTTTCTTGTAGGCCTTCAAGGCATCTTCTGACAGTTGGCCTTGAGCCGCAGCATCCTGAGCAGCAGCGTCCTGAGTCGCTTCGATGTGCGACGGCGCGAAACCATTCAGCGTTGCTGTCGCATAGCCCGCAGCGAAGAGAATCAATCCGCTGACCACAGTTTTCAATCTGCCCATCTCAACGTCCCTCAGGAATCCAGCACTGGTAACAGGTCTTTTGCCTTCGTTCGATTCGGAAAACCGCAGATATACGGGACTTGAACGCCTGTCGCAAGCCCCAAACGGGTTTCGTGGGAGCAATCGAGTGCTCTGGAATCATGATGACGGAGCGATCATTCGGACAGCTTTATCCGGCGAACTCGATGATTATTGCTATCACCCACATAAAGCCATCCGTCCGGAGACACGTAGACGCCGTGAGGTCGATTTAACCGGCAATTTCGCGCTTCTCCATCCGGTCCGTCCCCCGGTTTACCGTCTCCAATGACGGTCTCCACAATTCCCGTCCTGGCCCGCAGAACACGCACGGTGTGGCTTTCGGTGTCGGCAAAATACAAATCTCCGGCCCTGGAAAGGCTTACGCCCTTGGGACCGGCGAGTTGAGCGTCTTTTCCCGGACCGCCATCACCTGAGTAGCCACTTTTCCCGGTGCCTGCCAGATGGTGGTAGGTACGAGCCATCAGGTCCATTCGAAAGATGGCGTTACCTTCGCGAAGAGCCAGATACAGAGAATGATCACCGTCAAAATCTAATGCCCGAGGACCATTGAGCGGAGTTCCGTCAAAAGAAGCCCCGTCAGGAGTTTTTGTTTTCTCACCAGTCCCGGCGAATGTGGAAATCACGCCGGTCGTCGGATCAACCATACGAACTCGATGGTTCTTGATATCGCAGATGAAGAGCCGATCCGTGTCGTCAAGGGCGATGGAGTGCGGCTGATTCATCTGAGCCTGACTGGCCGGGCCACCGTCTCCCGAGAATCCAGCGACACCGGTTCCGGCAATCGTGGAGATGATTCCCGTCTTATGATCCACCTTGCGCACGAGGTGGTTCTGCATTTCCACAAAAATCATGCTGCCCTGTTTATCAAAGCGCACTTCGTAGGGTTCGTTGAGTTGAGCCTGAGTCGCGGGGCCTCCATCACCGGAATATCCCTTCTTGCCAGTTCCGGCGACAGTCTTCGCCTCACCAGAAGACAGGTCGATGCGGCGAATCAGGTGTGAACCAACTTCGCAGACATACAGCGCACCGTCGGGGCCATAACTTATTCCGAACGGCTGAGATGACGGAGTGCTGAGAGCTTTTCCATCCGCACTGCCGGGAACATCCTTTCCGTTTCCGGCGACCGTCATGACATCGCCAATCTCGGGTCTGCGGTCACCGGCGAGAGCCATACAAGAACGCTCGATCACTCCGATGGCAAGAGCTGTGAGTATCAATGAGCATTGAAGAGAGCATTGAAGAATATTGGGCGAAGACTGGTCGTTTCGCATGAGTCATCTCTTTCCTATCAGCAAACACGGATGAGCAAATCAGATGGCTCTTCCCGCCATCACGTTTTCTTCGTGCGCCTTTCAGATGCAGACTGCGAGTTTTCTTTAGCTCGCCAATGTTTCTGAGCCGCACGACGAAATGCCACCACCAAAGTCATGTGTTCTGTTGCCAGGAGTTTAGAGTCCAGGCCTGTCAGATGTCGATCGTCTGCGATCTGACCGTGAAACAAGGGTTTAGTCACTTATTTCGGTAGTTGCGGCCGGCCCGCGGCTGTCCCGGATGTGAGGGACGCACTTGACAACATTGCGGCTCAAAGAGTCCAATGCCACCAGCCGTACGATCACTACGCTGGGGACAGAAACTCCAGGCGTTGACAGAGACAATCGATGGACGGCGGGCGATGACCCTTTTGACTACGAAAATGGAGCATGTTTTGATGAAATCTCGAATGAGCTGGTTGGCTATTCTGTTGGGTGTGGTTGCTTCTATACCGTTTGTAAACGCAAACGATGAGAAGAAAGATGCGACTGACAAGCCTGAAAAGGTTGAAGGCGCTGAGGCGAAAGAAAAGGGCGAAGCCGAATTTAAAGCGACATGTCCAGTCTCTGGCAGTGATGCGAAGAAGGAGAACTCTTCAAAGTATCGCGACAAAGAAACCTATTTCTGCTGCGAGAAATGCAAAGCTGCGTTTGATGCAGAACCAGCAAAGTACTCGGCCAAGGCCAACCTGCAGTTGGTTCAGACAAAGCAGTTCCGCCAGACAAAGTGCCCAGTCTCCGGAAGCAAGGTCAACAAAGAGCAGACGATCAAAGTCTCCGGCGTTAAAGTTGGGTTTTGCTGCGAAAAATGCAAAGGCTCTCTCGAGACGGCCTCCAAAGATGATCAGCTGACAAAAATCTTCGGCGACGCAGTGTTCACGAATTCTTTCGCCGTGAAGAAAGCTGACGGCGAAAAGAAGCCAAAGAAGGATGAAGCCTCAGAATCGAGCAAGTAGCTTCAGACTTCGCTAGTTCTGCAGGGCATTTTGCAGAGACGCGCGGCAACAACGACAACACCAGAGATCTCGGACGCATGCAGATGCGTCGCGAGATCTTTTTTTTACCAGGCGTCACTCCTTGCGGATCAGTTCTTAACCGCAAAGACCCAGATTAACGACGCGGCTTTTGATTCAAAATCGTTGTCCGTGCCAACCAGAAGTGTCTTTCGACCGTCCGCCAAAGTGGGCCCGAACGTCAGGCCTTCAATTTTTTCCGGCATTTTGGCACCAGCCAGATTCCATTGCGGTGCAAGAAAGTCCAGATACTCACTTCGCGTAACGGGAACGATGTCAGCCGGCAGATCGTCGGCAGGCAACTTATGCATGCTCGAAACGTCTGTTGCATGGCTGAGATCAATCTGAATCAGCTTGCGATATTGAGCTGACTTGCCGGACTCACTATCCCGTTCAAGCACCAGATACTTGTTTGGTCCACACGCGACGATCTCGCTGTTGCCGTTGTCGGAACTCTCCAGTTGGTAGACAAACTCTTTGGTTTTTCCGGTCGCCAGCTCCAGTTGAATCAAGCGACAATTGCGTCCGACAACGATACCCGAGTCGGTCCGTGTTCCGTCCTGCAACAACGGCCCCTGCATCACTGCGACAAGATGTCGTCCGTCCTGTGATATCGCTAAACCCTCGAGGCCTCGATTTGAAGCTCGCCCCGTTTGGTTCAGGCTATTCTCTTTTTTCTTGTCGGCGTCAGGATTTGCGACAGTAAAATGTGCTGGCAACTGAAATCGTTTTTGTTCGCTGCCGTCGGCGGAGAACTGAATCACATGCGGACCATACTCATCAGATACGAACATAGACCCATCCGAGCCGAAGCGAAAGCCTTCGGGGTCCAGTCGATGTCCCATTTTCTTTGTAGCGTCAATCGCTGCCGATGAACCACTGAAACGACGCCCGTCCGAATCCGTAAAAATGATCGTGCGACGAACAGCAGCATTGATTGAAGATGCGGGAACTCCGGAGATCTCCAGTTCGAGCAATTGAACACGGCAATGGTAGTCGACGGCTCCATCGTCCGGTCCACGATCGGACATGCTGGCAAACAGCATCCCTTCGCCGGAATATTCAAGAGCTGAAAAACCGCCGAGCCGATTTCGAGGTTCACCGTTTTGCAGCAAAGCGGAGTCTCCGGAAAGATCGACAGCATCACCCGGAATCGATGCCGTTCCCAGCAATTCAATCGACTGTTTGTCGCTGCCTGACGTTTCGATAGCGGCACAGGCCATTACGAAAAGAGCCCACGCGGATCGACGGATATTCTTGAAGAAATGATCGGCCATTGGCTGTCCTTATGCCATTTGACTATGAATCACAATGAATCAATATGAACGTTTGGCTGAAAATGCACGTCGAGTCCGCAACGTCTTGAGGAAATTGAGCCGCGGGAGTCAGCGAGTGTCTAAGTGCAGGGTGAATATCTGCGCAAAAACAACTGTGGTTCATGCCACCGATCGTCTTGAAGCCTGAGGCTAACGCCACGTTCAAGACTGACCAAAAATCGCAGTCTGATGCTGAATGTTAAGATTTAATGAACTCACTCAGAAAACAGCGTTGGCCTAAGCCAAAGGGAGTTTGCCCGCACTCCGTCGTTTTCTGAATTTTCAACTCGTTGACCGGCGAAATTCGGGGATCTTGCAGCTAGATTGCGGATATCGAGATCTCCCGCCTGAGAGGCCGAGATCGTTTGGGAATTGGGACTACTTCAGCGCCTGACCGTGCTTCAGGGGATCAACAATTATGAGTCGTCTTCTTAATGCTTTGTTTGTCTTGACGACATTGTCAACAGTGTGGCTTGCGGAGAATGTGGTCGCCGCCGACGAAGTTCAGATCGGCAATTCGCTGGCTGATTTTGTCGCCGCTTTCAATGAAAAGAATGCGGAGAAACTGGCTGCTTGCTGGACAGAAACGGCGACTCACACCGATCGCGAAACCGGCGAAAGAACAGAAGGCCGAGCCGCGATTCAGGCGGATTTTACAAAGATCTTCATGGCTCAGCCGAGTATCAAGCTGAGTGCCAGTGTGACTCGATTCAAGCTGGTGACAGCTGACGTTGCTCAGGTTGAAGGTCAAACGACTGTCATTGGCGGCGACGGTGTCCCAGTGGAATCGGTGTTCTCCGCAATCATGACCCGATCCGGCGAGAAGTGGCTGTTTGACTCCATCGAAGAAACTACGGCACCCATTCCAGCAACTCCGGCGGATGCTCTGCAGCAACTGGAATGGCTGATCGGTGAATGGATTGATGAATCCGGCGACGTCAAAGTTCGCACGACGTTTCGCTGGTCTGCCAATCGAGCATTCTTGTTGCGGTCCTTCGTCGCGGAATCAGCAGACGGAAACGTGCTGGAAGGAACTCAGATTATCGGCTGGGACGCAAACCTCCAACAGATTCGTTCATGGACGTTTAATTCGGACGGTTCGTTTGGCTCATCGAGCTGGTCGAAGAACGAAAACAGTTGGATGGCTAAATCATCACAGACCAGTGCGAACGGTGATATTTCATCAGGAACTTATGTTCTGGAGCAGGTTGATGAGAACACATTTACCCTGCAGTTGATTGGCCACGAAATCAACGGAGGGCCCCAGCCGGCCTCGTCTGCGGCCACGATCAAACGTGTTCTGTCTTCGGTCGAAGTTTCCCCATCCGCAAACAAGTAATTCGCCGGAGTCATTTCGAGATGTTTCGCAGCAAACTTAGCGTAATAGTGCTGATGATGCTTGTCGTGACGGTGGCTTCCGATCCGGCATTGGCCTACGGTCTCCGCGGCGGCGGTGGCGGTGGAGGCGGCCGATCAATGGGAGGTGGCGGCGGCGGCGGTCGGTCCATGGGAGGTGGTGGTGGTGGTGGTGGCGGTGGGATGTCTCGCCCGGCTCCGCATCCCAGCGTGCCGAACATGGGAAGTAGTCGACCTGCACCGACCAGTCGTCCCAACATAAGCTCGCCAAATATCAATCGCCCGTCGACGAAGCCCGCAATGCCTTCCGTCGATCGTCCGTCCGGAGGACTCAAGCCTTCAACGCGGCCGGCGACACCGGACATGCCGTCCACACGTCCGTCCACGCGGCCATCTGCACCGAACATGCCCTCAACGCGGCCTTCCCTGCCGGGCAATGGGGAATTAGGCGGAGCGAACAAGCTTCCAGGTCAGATCGATCGGCCCACGACGCGTCCGAGTATTCCGAATCTGGGCGGCGGGGCTGAAAATCGTCCGAGCAACAAATTGCCGAATCGTCCTGATCTCCAACGTCCCGCGACGACTCTGCCAGGGAATGTGAATAATCGCCCAAACATCAATGTCCCACCCAATATCTCCGCTCGCCCAACTCCGGGAGATGTGGGCGACTTTCTGGGAATGGGAAGACCACTCAGGCCAGAAACACTGCCCGGCAATGTTGGGCCAGGACTGGGCAATCGTCCGGGCATCGATAATCGGCCCGGCATTGACAATCGTCCGGGGATTGACAACCGGCCCGGCATCTCGACTCGCCCATCGTTCCCGAGTGTCGGGGTCGCGAATAACCGGCCGATCAACATTGGTCAGATCAACATGGGCAACAACGTCGCGATCAGTAATCGGCCGACATGGGCCAACATTGATCGCAACCAGGTGACAAACATCAATAATCGATGGCAGAACCAAATCGGCGGACTCAACAATTGGCAGAATGTGCATCCTAATCGGGCTGCGTATTGGGCTGGCTGGGGCGCTGGGGTTCATAGCTCTTACCATTGGCACTATAACAATCCTGGCTGCTTTCGCGGTGACTGGTGGTACGGCCATCCTCACAGCTGGTGCGGTTGGCACTACGGATATGGGTTCACCACTCGTCCGTGGAAATACTGGTGGACCGTTCCGACTTATGCCGCCTGCGTGAACTGGTTTACCTGGTCCGCTCCGCCACAGGTCTGGGCTCAGCCGGTCTATTACGACTACGGCCAGGGTGGTAACGTGGTCTACAACGATAACTCCGTGTACATCAACGGTGAGAAGGTCGCATCAACAACAGAGTTTGCTCAAAGCGCGGCGGATCTGGCGACAGTGGCTCCACCGCAGGATGAAGAAGTCGCGAAGAAGGCCGAATGGATGGCGCTCGGGACATTCACCGTTTCTTCCGGCGAAAAAGACGTCGAGCCAAATCGGATCATTCAGTTGGCGGTGAACAAAGACGGTGTCGTCAGC
>CANHVD010000184.1 GCA_947463775.1 Planctomycetaceae bacterium
ATGTCAGCGGCGCTTTGTCATACGTTGTGAATGCCGGCTACGCGAGTATCAGTTTATCGTTGACCAGCAGTTCCGGCTGGGGAGCCGCGCGGCAGCAGGCGAACGACAAGTTGCGATTCGACTGGGATCGGAACGGGCGCAACGCAGTTTCTTCGAAACCCGATCAGAATGACATCAGTATCAATCATCGGTCAGGTGTGTTCTGGCCCGAAACACTTAATCGCAATTCCGCGCCAAAGCCTGATCCGGTTGCCAATCGCAGCCATTCGTTGAATTCTATTCACGACGGGATGGGGAACACGCTGATGGTGACGGAAAATGTCAACGCTGCCGGATCACAGCATTGGGGCGATCCGGATCCTCGCTATGTTTCATTTGTGTTCCCCGTCGACTACTTAGCCACCGGACAAACGTCGCAGACCTATTACCGATCATCACCACTGGACCCTGCTCATCCCTACGGAGTGATTAATGGGGCTCGCACTGGCCCTGAGGGGGCTCGGCCTTTCCCGAATTCCAATCATTCGGGTGGCGTGAATGTCGTGATGTGTGACGGTTCGGCACGGTTCCTTTCTGCGTCTATAGATCTCAACGTTTACGCGCAGTTGGTGACGCCATCCGGAACTCGGTTCAACAAAGTTATCGCTGCACACGAACCGCTGAGCGACAATGAGTTCTGAAGCCACGGCCATGTTAAAGGCTGGCATGTGCAGATGTGCATGGCAGGTGTGGTTGATGCTGTAGATTCATACCTGTGTTGCTGAATGTTGCTGGCAGAAGTGTAGGCTTGTGAGTTGCGTCTGAAAGGAAACACTGTCATCCTCCTTCGCCACCAACTGGGTCCTTGAATCATGCCGCATGATTCGTCTGCAGACGAGGAACGAGTGACGGGAATGACACAGCCGCAGAATTCTCAAGTATCTTCAAATGGAGCGGAAGATTCACAAATTTCGAATAGCCTCGAGAGTCGAGCGACGAAAGTTCGCTGGCTGATTGTGGCGATGCTGATGGGCTTCGCGTTTCTTGGTCACTTCAATCGAGTCGGTATCACAGTTGCTGCGAAAGAGAAATTCATCGGTCCCGGGCTGCTGTCAGAAGTGCAGATGGGGCAGGTTTATTCGGCATTCCTCTGGGTTTACACGCTGACCATGCTGCCCGGTGGATGGATTATCGATCTCATTGGTCCGCGACGCGCACTCACCGGCATGGGACTGGGGCTTGGCTTCTGCGTCGTCATGACCGGTGCCCTGGGCCAATTGGGCTGGCCAATTGCCTCGTTGTTGATTCCACTCATTGCAGTTCGCAGCGTCGCGGGTTTCTGCAGCACGCCGTTGCATCCGGGAGCTGCTCGCAGTGTTTCGCTGTGGTTTCCGTTGACCAGTCGCTCGACGGCCAACGGACTCGTAACGGCCGGGGCGCTGATTGGTATCTCTGTCACTGCGCCGGGGTTTGGCTGGTTAATGGATCGCTTTGACTGGTCGATCGCATTCATGGTTTCCGGCGGAGCTTTGATGGCGTTCTCAATACTTTGGCTGGCCATGTCCACAGATGATGTGAACGGGCATCCGAGCGCGAACGACGCTGAAAAGCAATTGGTTGCGATGAGTCATGTGCCGGCCGCCGGAACAAAAGCGTCTGCCGCAGACTTTCTGGCGCTGTTCAAGAACAGCCAGTTGATGATTTTGGCCTCCAGCTATGCCGCCTACAGCTACTTCCAGTATCTGTTCTTTTACTGGATCGATTTCTACTTTGGCAAAGAGCTGCAGTTGCCGGACGGTGAGAGTCGCCGAGCGACCTTCATCGTCATGATGGCCATGGCGATCGGGATGGCATTCGGAGGAATGTTGACCGATCGTTTGAGTCGACACATTGGCGTTCGCTGGAGTTGTCGCAGTATTGCCATGTCGGGGATGTTGTTGAGTGCGGGCTTCGCCTGGTTTGGAGTGGCCGCCAAAGATCCGAATGAAGTGATTCTGTTGTTCTCACTGGCCCTTGCGGCACTTGGGATGTGCGAAGGAATTTTCTGGACATCAGCCCCTGCTCTGGAGCCAACCAAGGGCGGCCTTGCCGGTGCATTCCTCAACACAATTGGCAACGCTGGTGGAAGTCTGGCACCGATCTGCACGCCTTGGATCGGTGTAAAGTACGGCTGGCCAACAGCCATCGGTGTTGCGTGCTGCATGAGCGTGCTGGGGGCCGCACTTTGGTTGCTGATTGACACAGGAATCAGAAACCGCAAAACGCCAGTGATCGAGGAACGCTCCGCGTTTTAGAGCTCAGTCAAGGCTTAATTTTCGGGTAGGATGGGCATTCTTGCCCGTCGCCGGATTGTCGGACAAGAATGTCCAAACTACGTTTCTAGGTCTGACGAAGCACAAGGGACATGCCTGAACTCGATCTGCTCCGTCCGGCCTGCTTCTATCGGAATTTGGCTGGCACAGGGCCGTGCTGCCAACGTTGTCCTTAGGAAACTTATTCGAGGACTGCGATCGCATCAATCTCGATGTGAATGCTCTCCATCGGGAAGGTGACGCCGACAAGAGTATTCACGGGATAGTCATCACCGAAAAACTCGTGGTAGATTTCGAGCTGTTCTCCTTCGAACGGATGCCACTTGTATGGGTCAGCCACGAACATCGTCAGTTTGCAGATATCCGACGGCTGCCCGCCTTCGGCTATCACCATGCGAGTCAGTCGATCCAGGATGACTCGCAGTTGTTCCATCGGACTGCCGTTCTGGGCGGGTGAGCCATTCGCGGTGCAGCCGGAGAGGAACAGCATGTTTCCCGCGCGGACTCCACGAGCGTAGTGCGGCCCGGATGGGTAAATATCTTCGAAGTGAACACGACGCTTCTTCATGGAAATCACCTGACGAAAGACACAGTACGAAAATCGGATTGGCGGGACGATATTTCTCGCTGAGCAAATCACAACGAAAGTTTGGCGGATCGTGAGACTGTGTGCAATCAGCGATGCCCGTTCGAACGCGTAACATTCGCGCAAAGCTTTCCGTTGCACGTTTTGGACTTCGGAAATCGAGTCTTTACGAAAACTTCCCGAAAAACCGGGGTTCACGGACTGCCCAACATTATGTCGGGCAGAACACTTTGCGGAACTACTCAATTTCTGTAGTCTGCGTTTGTCGGATTCGGAGCTGAAAAACCAGAGCAGGTGAGGTGTTGTTGTGTCAGAAGTTCTCGACAGTTTTCAGATAGAGTGGCATGGAAACACTGTCGTGGTCACTCCGGCTTCCAGTGTGGAATCATTGAACTGGGATCTGGTTGAGCAGGCGGCCGACCTCGTGATGGAACCGCTCAGCGATCAGGAAGCGCCGATGGTTGTTGTGGACCTGAGCCGTGTTGGATATTTTGGCTCAGTCTTTCTGGCGTTGCTGCTTCGCTGCCATAAGTTCGTCAAGAAAAAAGGCGGCGAACTGGTCCTGTGCGGAGCCAGTGACATGGCGCTTGAGCTCCTGCGCATAACTGCCCTCGATACGATCTGGGCCATCTATAAAACTCGCGATGAGGCGATGCAGGCGCTCTCGGAATAATACGAAGTAATACGAACAGACCCTTGCACGGAGGCAGGTTGCTTTGAAAAAACGACATCCGCTGAAGCATCCGCATCAGTCTGAAATGGACGTGATTGAACACGTCTCGGAATTGAAGCATCACGAAGAGTTAATTGCTGAGATCAAGCAGACGGCAGATAAGCTGGCTGAGGATAAGGCGACTCGCGGAGATCTGAAGATCCTGAGCCGTGCTTTGAAGGAGTTGCGATACGCCTTCAAAGTATTTTCACCTTATCGGATGAACCGCAAAGTTACCGTCTTTGGTTCTGCTCGTACGAAGCGCGAAAATCCCTGCTACACCACCGCTGAGACATTTGGTCGAAGAATGGCCGAAGAAGGCTGGATGGTTGTGACTGGCGCCGGTGGCGGAATCATGGAGGCGGCTCACCGTGGCTCCGGTCGCGAGATGGCCATGGGGCTCAATATTCTTCTGCCATTTGAGCAGGAAGCGAATCCGGTTATTGCGGGGGATCCCAAACTTGTCAGCTTGAAGTACTTCTTCACTCGTAAGCTGATGTTCGTGAAAGAGGTCCACGCAATTGTTAGCTGCCCGGGCGGATTCGGCACGCTGGATGAGGCATTCGAAAGCCTGACGCTTGTTCAGACCGGCAAACGCGATTTGATGCCGATGGTGATGCTGGATGAACCGGGCGGCACCTATTGGTCTCACTTTTTGAACTATATCCGCGATGAATTGCTGGACAATGGTCTGATTTCTCCCGGAGACTTGTCGCTCTTCAAGGTGACTGACAACGTTGAGGAGGCCATTGAAGAAGTGCTGGGATTTTACAGCGTCTACAACAGCATGAGGTTCATCCGTGATCGCCTCGTGTTACGACTTCATGTGGAACCGACCGAACAACTGCTCGAACGGCTGAATGATGAGTTTGCGGACATCGTTGTCAGTGGTAAGATTGAGAAGGTCGCAGTACATCGGCTGGAGTCGGATGATGCTCACCTGGCTGAATTGCCGCGGCTGAGTCTGAATTTTGATCGTAAGGCAGTTGGCAGACTGCGGCAGATGATCGACGTGATCAACTGTGAGCTGGAAGGCTATTGCGGTGTGTGATGTTCTTTGATGAACGAGTTGAAAAAGGAATCCCGGCTATGAATCGACGACACGTTCTTCAGGCTTTGGCAGTACTGTCTGCCAGCAGCACGACCCTGGCAGCATTCGGAGAATCGAGCCTGGCAGATGTTGCTGTGGCCGGACCGGAGAATCTCTCTGCAGCACTGAGAAACTCCCGACAGGTGTGCGTCGATCTTTTGAGCCGCCTTGATCGAATGGACTCTCGGGGCGGCTTGGTCACCGAGTTGAACTCCGCTGTTGGCGAGGTTGCGATTGACGCTCTGCAGGAGTTGTCTGTTCTGCTGGAACAGACGGACGCTCGCATCTCGTCCGTTGAACAGCGTACCGTCGCATTGTTTCAGGCGTGCGCGGATTCGCTGATCCGTGTTGAAACGCCGTTGAAATCGTTGTCTCAGAGTGGGATGCTTCCTGGTCCAGTCGTTGACTCCTCTGTCGCTGTTTTTGGACAGGTGCGAAGACTGCTGTTGAGCCTACCTGTCACCTGATGCACCTATGGAAGTTGATTTTGCCGTCTCGTTAAAAAGACGTCTTCCGCTGCATCGAATGGCCGTGTCTGCGTCCGTAGTGGCCTCCTGAAACCGGTTGAGGCTGCCGGAATCGTCGACATGACCGGCACTCCCTGCGCAAAAATCGGAATTAGCCCAGGGGTGGTTGTGAAATCATCCGGGGTTCCCCGTCTTCATTGTTGTGATCGCTGTCTAAGCTGTCGCATATTCTCCATAGATTCTTCAGAAACCGTTGCGGCTCTTCGAGTTCGGCCGTTTCTATGGCTGGCGGGAAGATGTCTGCGGGTAAACCGGGATGTTCGAAAGAGTGACGATGCGTGGAAATCTCCGACACTGGCTCAATCGCGTTTTCTTTCGCTCGCCTGCCGAAAGACGGAGACGTTCCGGGAGAAGAATTCAGACGGAACCGCTGGAGTCACGGCTATTGTTGGCGGCAGAGTTTAACCTCGTGCGAGACATCAACCTGAAGTTGAATTCAGTCGGCTCGAATCCCAGCCAGTTTACGACCGTTGGTTCGACAGTGTACTTCGTTGCGACAACAGAGAGTCACGGGACGGAGTTGTGGAGAAGTAATGGAACTTCCAGCGGCACAGTTCTTGTAAAAGACATTTTCCCGTCGAGTGGCAACAGCTCACCGGACAAGCTGGTCAACGTCAATGGCACGCTGTACTTCACCGCTGACAATGGTGTCAATGGACGTGAGCTTTGGAAGACCAATGGTACTTCGGCCGGAACATTGATGGTCGCGGATCTTTTCGCGGGCAGTGGAAGTTCCGATCCTGACTCATTGGTAAATGTTGGCGGGACTGTATTCTTTTCTGCGGCTAACTCTGGCAATGGCAGAGAACTTTGGAAAAGCAATGGAACTGCTTCTGGCACCGTCCTCGTAAAAGACATCAATCCCGGAACTGTCAGCGGAGATCCTCGATTTCTTATCAACGTTGGTGGCACTGTCTTCTTTAGTGCGGACGATGGTGTCAGAAAACGTGAGCTGTGGAAAAGTAATGGAACCGCGTCAGGAACAGTTCTTGTTCGTGACATTCATACCACCGCTGAAAGTGCGCCTCGCTATCTGACCAACGTCAATGGCGTGTTGTACTTCAGCGCCAAAGATAATACGGCCGGCTACGAGCTCTGGAAGAGCAATGGATTGTCCGCTGGTACCGTGATGGTCAAGGACATTGGAGTCGTCCTGAAGAGTTCAAGCCCGCGATCTCTCAGCAATATCGGCGGAGTGCTTTACTTCAGCGCTGATGATGGCGTCAAAGGGCGGGAACTCTGGAAGAGTACCGGCACTTCTGCCGGGACCGTGATGGTAAAAGACATTCTGCCCGGCAGCACAGGGTCGATGCGGAATGTCTGGAATGGATTGACCAACGTCAGTGGCACGTTCTACTTCGAAGCCGATGATGGTGTTAACGGGGCCGAGTTGTGGAAGAGTAACGGCACCGCAGCCGGTACGGTGCTGGTAAAGAATATCGCCGCTGGGATTGCTGGAGCCAGACTAGCTTCTCTGACTAATGTGAACGGTGCACTTTATTTTTCGGCCAATGACGGGACCACAGGCGCAGAACTCTGGAAGAGTAATGGAGCCTCGTCCGGAACAGTTCAGCTCAAAGATATCGTTACTGGCAGCGCTTCAGCCAGTTCTGGTCCGGCGTATCTGATCAATTCAAACGGTACGCTCTACTTTCGCGCAAACGATGGTGTTCGCGGTGCAGAGCTGTGGAAGAGCGACGGCTCTTCTGGTGGTACCTCAATCGTCAGCGACATTCGCGGTGGTACGTTGGGAGCGTTGCCGAACTCGTTGACGAATGTCGGCGGAATAATCTACTTCACTGCTGATGACGGAATTCATGGAACGGAGATCTGGAAGTCCAATGGCACGTCTGCCGGTACGGTGTTGGTGCAAGATCTCATTGCTGGAGCAGTGAGCAGTTCTCCGAGATATCTCACAAACGTGAACGGCACTCTTTTCTTCGCCGCAAGCACGAGTGCGACCGGGTTTGAACTCTGGAAGACCAACGGGACCTCGGCCGGAACGGTGATGGTAAAGGACATCCTGCCTGGTACTGGACATTCTGCGCCTTCCGGGCTTACGAATATCGGCGGTGTGCTCTACTTCATCGCCAGCAATGGCACCAATGGTCGTGAACTTTGGCGAAGTAACGGGACTGCGGCCGGCACCACAATGGTTCGAGATATTCGCCCGGGCAGCGGTAATTCCGGTATCAACGGCATCACGAACATCAATGGTAAACTCTTCTTTCAGGCCAATGATGGAACGAGTGGTTTTGAGCTTTGGAGGAGTGATGGAACTACAGCGGGTACGGTTCTCGTTAAGGATATCTCTGCGGGCAGCAGCAATGGTTATCCGGTTAGCCTGACGAACATCAACGGCACTCTTTATTTTACCGCCACGACTTCAGCGAATGGCCGTGAACTATGGAAGAGTAACGGGACAGGGTCTGGTACGGTTCTGGTGAAGGATATACGCTCAGGCAGTATCGGATCGATGCCTCTTGAACTGACCAATGTTGGCGGAGTGCTCTATTTTGTCGCGGACAATGGTGTGAATGGCGAAGAACTATGGAAGTCAAACGGAACATCTGCCGGCACGGTGCTGGTCAAAGATGTTGAACCGGGCGCGGCGTCAAGCAGTCCGGTCTTTCTGACGAATGTCAGCGGGACCCTGTACTTCACAGCTCGAACTGCCAGTCAGGGTTACGAACTGTGGAAGAGCAACGGCACATCGGCAGGGACAGTTCTGGTGAAGGATCTTAGACCCGGAACTCGCAGTAGTAATATGGCTGGATTGCAGAACGTGAACGGTACCCTGTACTTCATTGCTGACGATGGTGTCAGTGGATACGAGATCTGGAAGTCGAATGGGACGAGTTCTGGTACTGTCCTTGTGGATGATATCAGCGGTGATTCCGGTAACAGTGCTCCAAAGACGATGCTACTTGTCGGAACAAAGCTTTACGTTGTTGCATCCACGAATGCAAACGGGCTGGAACTGTTCTCTCTGGACCTGTCCGCGCTTTGATCTCTGAGGCTGATTGCACGCAACTCAGTGAGCACCCAAATACGCCTTGCGAACTTCGTCACTGGATGCCAGTTCTGCGGCCGGACCTTCCATCTCGATTGAGCCGACCTCGATCACATAAGCACGATGCGCGACCTTCAGCGCCATGGCGGCGTTTTGTTCAACCAGCAAAATGGTGGTGCCGGAGTTGTTGATTTCTCGGATCACCTGAAAGATCGTCTGCACAATCTGTGGAGCCAGTCCCAGAGACGGCTCATCCAGCATCAGCAGTCGTGGTCTGGACAACATCGCTCGCGCGATCGCGACCATCTGCTGTTCACCGCCGGAGAGTGTCCCGGCCGCCTGTTTCAGACGTTCTCGGACTCGTGGGAAAAGTTCCAGGGCTCGTTCGCGATCTTTGCGAATTTCCGCGTGGTCGTTGCGTGAATACGCACCCAGCTGAAGATTTTCTTCGACGGTTAGATTGGCAAAGATTCCCCGACCCTCCGGAACATGAACCAGCCCGCTTTGTGCAATGCGATGCGGAGGCTGCCCCTGAATCTCTTTTCCTTCGAACTGGATCGTCCCCTGCTTAGGTGTCAGCAGTCCGGAGATCGTTCGCAGCATTGTCGACTTGCCGGCTCCGTTGCCACCGATCAGAGTCACGATCTCGCCCTGTTCGACTCGCAGCGAACAGTTGCGTATCGCTTCGATCGCACCGTAGGAGACCGAAAGATTGTTGACCGTCAGAAGTGACATTACGCATCCTCCAGTCCGGCGCCCAGGTAGGCGGCGATGACTCGAGGATCGTTCTGAACGTCCGCAGGCGTCCCTTCGCTGATCGTGATTCCGTATTCCAGCACCGTGATCCGTTCACAGATCTTCATCACCAGCGGCATGTCATGTTCGATCAAGAGTACGGCCACCTGAAAGCGATCGCGAATCTGTCGGATCGACTCCGCCAGTGCGAGCTTCTCCTGCGGATTTAGTCCGGCGGCCGGTTCATCCAGCAACAGCACTTTGGGATTGGTCGCCAGAGCACGGATGATTTCCAGTTTGCGCTGATGACCATAGCTCAGATTGCAGGCCAGCTCATCGGCGCGGTCCTGAAGTTCAAAGATCTGCAGAAGCTCGAGTGATCTCTGACGCAACTGTTCTTCCTCGCGCCGATAGCCGCGCGATCGAATCACCGTGGAAAGCAATCCATGTCGATTGTGCAGCTGCCCTGCCAGTCGCACGTTGTCCAGCACGCTGAGACTTGGGAACAGGCGGATGTTCTGAAACGTCCGCGCGATGCCTGCTGCGGTGATCTCATGCGGCTTGCCCTGGCCCAGTCGCTGCGAACCCAGTTGGATCTCACCGGAGTCCGGCTGATAGACGCCGGTCAGCAGATTGAAGACGGTCGTCTTGCCCGCGCCGTTCGGACCGATCAGCCCGTACAAACCTGCGCGA
>CANHVD010000185.1 GCA_947463775.1 Planctomycetaceae bacterium
CGAACGATCGTGGGGGAAGGGCAGTGTGCAGAATGTCGTGCCGATGGAATCCGGTCGCAGTGCGTTGAAGATCACGACCGCCAGCTATTTTCGTCCGAGCGGAGTCAATATTCATCGCTTCCCGGAATCAAAGAAGGAAGACGACTGGGGCGTAAAGCCTGATGAAGGGCATCTGGTTGAGCTTAACAAAGAGCAATGGCAGGAGTGGGTGAAAGCTCGCGAGATGGTCGACATCCACTATGGACAGGCTGCTGATCCCTCGACGCCGCCTTATGTGGACGCGCAACTGGAACATGCAACGAGTTTCCTGTTGAGTCAGCTCAAGACGGCGGCTGAGACCGTTCCGCCAGCGACGCCGTAACGGAGTGAGCATTCCGGCGTTGGGCATTAAGCCATGTTTGTTTATCGGCAAGCCGCAGGCGACTGCGTGGAATCTGCATCGTCGCCCGCGGCTTGCCTTTAAGCAATAGAACTGTAGGCCCACCGAACAACAACACAGGAATCCGCATCAATGATGCGAGTGTTGCTCATCCGGAAACTGGCCGTTCTGCACTTCCTGAATGTAGCCGCGAACGGCACCCAACGCACTGTTGCGAAGGTCGCCAAATTGTTTCAGGAAGCGAGGCTTGAAGCCTGGGTTGAGCCCCAGCATATCCGGGCCAACCAGAACCTGACCGCTGCAACGAGCACCAGCACCGATGCCGATCGTTGGAATGCTGAGCGCTTCCGTGATGCGGCCGGCGATGTCTTCGGGCACAAGTTCGAGGACGATTGAGAAGGCTCCGGCATCTTCCGCAGCGCGGGCATCATCGAGTAGTCGCTGTTCATCGCGTTGGATCTTGCCCATGCCGCCGAGCTGACGAACTGCCTGCGGTCGCATGCCGATATGAGCCATCACCGGTATCTCAGCGCGACCGATTCCGCGAATGGTTTCGGACTGGATCGCTCCACCTTCCAGTTTGATCGCATCAGCGCCGGTTTCTTTCATGATGCGTCCGGCATTCTCCACCGCCTGCTGGGGACTCACCTGATACGACATGAAAGGCATGTCCACAATCACAAGCGCTCTCTGCACTGCGCGAGCAACCAGTTCGCCGTGATAAATCATCTGATCGAGAGTCACGGGAAGCGTCGTCGACTTGCCCTGCACTACCATTGCCAGGCTGTCACCAACAAGAATGCTGTCGACTCCGGCCTCATCCATGATTCCTGCCCAAAGGTAATCATAAGCCGTCAGCATCGTCAGCTTCTGGCCTCGTTCGGCCGCTTCGCGAAATGCTGGCACCGTCATTTTGCGGGTGGGTGTCTTCATGAGATTCCGGTAGTTCTGCGTTTCGTCAAAGTGTTTCTTCGGCGTCTTGTCGGAGATGGCGGAGGAAGCGTCACGGAGTCAGGACACTTCGAATCAAACGGTGTTCACGACACGCCGTAAACTCCACAATGTAATTCCTGCGAATGATGTACAGTTGGCCGCCATCATACGCAGTCGGGGCGCGGGCGTATTCGAATGTTCCGGCAGCCTCGCGGATTTTCTCAGGAGTTTGCATCACTCTGATGTGGCAGCGGCAAAGTGACGCAGTCGCCTGTGGCTTGCTGTTAAGGGATTCCCGCAAACTACGCGTCGGCTCCGATGTGGCCACCGCCTCGGCAAGCAATTGCTGTAGGCTGCGTCGTCGATTGATCGTTCAGCCAGCCATTAATTCCCGCGGCCAGCAAATAAGCCAAACAGACCGCTCTTCTTTTTCGGAGCTTCGTCTTCCTTCTTTGGTCCGGGTTCCCCGGAACTCAGTTGTCGCACCATATCATTGATGCTGCGAGTCAGTCGAGCTTTCGGAGCGAACTGACACAGCGGTGCGCCGTTATTGCGAGCACCGACCATGGTGGCGTAGTCGTTGGGAAGCTGCCAAAAGACGCTGCGTCCGATGGTTTCCAAAGCTTTCGTCAGACTAATGTCTGCATCTTCCAGCCCCATTCGGTTCACAACGATTTCAACCTTCTCCTTGATCGCCGGGAAGTTATCCAGAAACTGAGTAATGCGAACAACGTTTCTGAGGCAGGACAAGTCCAGCTGAGTTACCAGCAGCACTTTGTCTGACACTTCCATCGCTGACAGATCGAGTTTGCCGAACGATTTACTCACGTCAATAATCAGATGCGAAAACGTCGCTTTCAGCAGGGCGAGAATTCTTCGCAGATCATCCGGCTTCATCGCATCGCCTGTTTCCAGCTCAACAGGACGAGGCAGCAGATACGCGCCACAGTCGTGTCGAGTCAACGAGCGTTTGAGCAGGCCGTAGTCCAGGCGGGAAATATTGTCCGCCACATCACGAATCGTGTATTCGGGAATGATATCGAGCCAGACGTCGGCGTCACCCAATGTCAGATCCAGGTCGATGATCACAGGTGAGTTGCCGGGATCCTGAGCCAGCGATGCGGCTGCGTTGACAACCAGAGCAGTGCTGCCAACACCACCACCAACACCCGCGATGGAGATAATCTTACCGACACGGCCAGCGCCTTCGCCGGACGAACCACCCATGGACACGCGAATTCTGTCGAGGGCTGCGATGAAATCATCCAGCAACAGCGGCATGTTCAGAAATTCACGAGCCCCATTTCGCATGGCCTGCAAAATCAGGCTGCCTTCGGTTGAGCTGCTCACGACCAGAACAGCGCAGTTCGTGACCGCGCGGGACACTTCGCCAACCAGTTGAATGGCTCGTGCGTGATTGGAATCAATATTGACCAGCGCGATGTCGGGCTGAGTCTGCCGAACCACGTCCATGAAAAACTCATAGCGGGAACATTCGGCTTCCAGCCAGACGGTGTCCACACCCAGCAGCATCGTTTTGAGCGAGTTGCGTGAGCGTTCATCCGGATCTACCGTCGCCAGTCGCAATACGCTTTTCATAGGACTTCTCAGCTTTGAACAGATGAACCAGGGGACCCAGTCAGGAGGCAGGCCTCCCGACTCACACATCAGCACCATTAACGCATGATCAACAACTAACGCATTGTTGGAGAGATCAAACCTGAACTGGCTGACCGAGCAGGACTCTTCTTTGCGGCAGGCGGAGTTGCTTTTTCTGCTGCAGGAACTCGTGAAGAACTGGCCGGGATCGCGTTAGTCTGCTTTTCCGACGGACTCACGTTTGGTGAACTGGAAGGATTCAGCTTCGCCTGGCCCGGAACACAGTCCGCACCTGACTGGCAGTTAGTACAGTTTGGATTTTGGCAATGTCCGCCCACTCCGATCATGCCTCCCTGACACTGCTCGCATGCATCTCCCACTTTGGGAACTTCCAGCAGGCCGTGGAAGAAGAGTTCACGGTCAACCGGTGTATCGGTAAATGTTCCCGGACCACCCGATGGTACCTCGCCGGCCTGCATAGGAGCGACATACTCCGGCGTCACAAGAATCACGAGTTCTGTTTCCGATTCAGTGTTGTTTTTACGACTGAACGCGGCGCCAACGTACGGTAATTCACCGAAGAAGGGAACTTTCTGCGACGAGCTGTTCTCGCGACGTGATACGAGTCCCGCAATCACCAGTGCCTCGCCGAAGTTCATTTCGACTTGAGTGTTGGCGCTGTTTGTTTTGAACGCACTCGTCGTTGTGCCGTTGATGGTCACGGCATTCGCGAAGTCTCGATCGCGAATAATTGTCTCAACTTCAAGCCGAACGCGGCCATTGCCCAGGATATACGGGACAGCATTCATTTGAATCCCGAACTCGCGGAATTCAACACCTGTTGCCCCCAGACCAGCAGCAACAGGAACCGGCATTTCACCACCACTCAGAAAGTTGGCCGGTCGGCCATTGTGAGTCACGATCATCGGTGTGACGTGAGACTTCAGCAGTCCTTCTTCCAGCATTGCCTGCACGAACCCATTGAAGACACTGTTCGGGCGAGTCAAGCCATACGAAACGGTTGTACTTCCAAAACCTGAGTACTGGATAGAATTTCCCGCGCCACTGGATGACAACGTGCTGATTGGCGTGATGGGACCAGGTGTGCTGACGAGAAAGCCATCTGCTCGAACCAGCCCGAAGTTCATACCGAGCTGTCTGAACTTGGTTCGCTGAACTTCCAGAACCGTACACTTCAGCAGGACCTGCTGCACACCACCGGTTTTCATGTGGTTCAACACATCGGCATAGAACTGCTCGGCAATGGCCTGGATTTCGCTAATGTTCTCCGGCTTGGAGACCCAACCATCCAGACGAACTGCCGTGTCACTGATTTCTTCAACGGCAATGGAGTCGTTCGGATACAGTCGGCGAATGAAAGATTCCAGATGTCGCACGTCGCCGCGAACAAGGACCTCGACGGAGTAATGCTGATCGTTTTCATCAACGATCGTGATCGTCGTCACACCGGCCTTCAACGCAAAAATGCGGAACTGGTGCGGGTTACCGTCGACTGTCTGGACAGTGATGATCTCTTCATCGAAATCCATCACCTTCTTAATTCGAGCAGAGTGCTGAATGAAGGTTGAGAATTGCTCGAAGAGAGATATCTCGTTGCGGGTTTCTCTGATGATATAGACCGGAGCTGTACCCTCAGACTGACCAATGCCTTGTGGCAGGCCGGTCAGAAAGCAGCTCAGAACAGTCAACGTGGCCGCAAAAAGTCGAATCGAAAGCATCCCTGCACCCCTTAAACGCTGAAGAGCGACGTTCCGCTAAGCAGCGAAACGTCGCATCCCCAACTCATAACGCGCTCCGCGCGATCGCATCCCGATCGTTCCACATTCGGCTGTATAAGCACCCGAATGCCCCAATTCCGTTTGAGCCGATCAGTTTGACTTCAACATGTCCCAGATGTTCCAGCTGCCCGAAGGCGTGCCGGACTTATTCTCATCAGCATCGGCCAATCGAATGGTTTCCAGACGCCGTTTATCACCTTCAAAAATTTCAATGGTCCAGGTATTCTCGTCGCGGATAGCCTCGGTCTCTGCAACTCGAATTGATCCACCTGGATCCTTTGTCTGTTTCGTTCCCATCTCCAGATCAAGAAGCTCATTGATTGACGCAGGCTCTTCGACGGGTTCCGTTTTCTCAGGGGCAGAAACAGTTTCCAGTGGAGGCAAGATGTCTCCTGCATCTTCTGACTTCTGTCCGATCCGAGCATCCATGACAGACGGAGCGTTCAGGTTCGAACCCAGGAATGAGCTGGTCAGAAACTCCTGAGAGATTTCTGCCTTACCCTTCACCCCGGCTCCGCCTCTGGCTCTCATCATCGTGGACAATGTGCCAATCTTTGCGGCCAGAATAACTGCTTTTCCCTGATCGGGAGTCACCAGCAGACTGATGTTCTTGGCCTGAGCTTCACCCTCCTTGTCGACGCCATAAACTCGATTATCAACTGCGAAGACTTCCACAAATTCCAGAACGGTGATCGTCTTCTGAACACATTGTCCGCTGGCGTTCTGTTCCGAAAACGTCAGCAGCAAATCAATCTTGTTACCCGGCAACAACATTCCACTGAAGGAAGTCGTTGCATCCACAGGAATTGGCACTGCTGCCATCCCTTCAGGAATACTGGCTTCAGCCCCGCGGCTTTCTGTCAGCTTCTCTTTCAGAATCCAGTCACCAGGCATGACAGGAACTTTAAGGAAACGTTCCGCAATATCTTTGATGTCTGTTACAGCCCCTTCCGGGACCGAAGTCACAGCGATCTCCACGAACTTAGTGTTCATCTCATCCAGCGGAGCCCCTGGACTGATGGCACTGATCGCGCTCAGGACCTGAACTGTCTCGACTGTTTCGACTGGCTTTTGACTGATCACCTTCTTGACGCCTAACATGGCGACAAGACCGCAGCCAACCGCAACGACGAGCAGAACTAACGATTGATTCTTCATGATGGAGTCCGTCTCCTGGTTGACATCTTCAGCATCGAACCCGCATCTTTAAGCAGAAGCCACTTCTTTTCAGTCGTGGCCTGCAGAATCTGCAGAGAGTTCAAATGCGGCGCAGTCAATCCACACCCCACCAGCATCATCATCGGCAGACTGGAAAACTCTGCTTCACCTAATGCTGACGGGATTGCTAATCTCTGCGATGTCCCGCAGTTCTCCGAATCACGGAGCTGCGAGTCTCCGACGACGAAACACTCGCTGTCGGCGATGACTTCAGGAAATTCCCGGAAGCCATCATTTTTCACGTTGTACACAGTGCCGGCTCACATCGTGAATCGGCAGAAATTTCTACATCATGCCGTTGCAGACGAAGTAGCCAATTGTGCCGATGCAGATCGGAATGCCATAAGGCAGCAGCATCATGCGAGGCTTACGTTCAGCGGCAATCTTTGAAAGTTCGTAAGGATTCTTAATGACCATCCATTCGCTCAGGATCAGCAGGAAGTTCTCATAGTGATGCTTCATGCTCTTATCCCACAGGACCATGATGACAGCCATCACAGCTCCAACGACAACGGATACCGCGAAGGCGGCGAGAGTAATCTCCCAGCCCAGCCATGCACCGATCCCGGCCATCAACTTAACGTCTCCTGCGCCCATGCCACCCACAGCGTACAGCGGCATCAGTGTCAGCAGTCCGACGCACATTCCCAGTAATCCGGCACCCAGTCCACCGAGGCCACCCACACAGGTCGAATAAACCAGACCTGACAGAACCATCGGGAACGTGATCCAGTTCGGAACTTTCAGTTCCCGACCATCGATCCAGGCTGCAAGAATCAGAATTGCGGAGACGGCCTTGATATGCCAGTTCTGCAGAAGGTACTCAGAAAGTTCCATGTCAATAACTCCGGAGCAAATTGCGGTTATGAGTTGAGTCAGAGCGAAGAGGATCGCTCTGTTGGCCAGTTCGGGAGGTTCGAACTAAGCACGAGCGGACGATGTCAGCGTAAATAACAAGAAGTAAACAGCCATGACGACAACCGCGGTGCCCTGAATCAGATCTTCAGGATTCAATTCGATCCAGTATGGAATCATGGAACGACTTTCAGAATCAGCAAGGTATGAATCAGGACATCGATTGTCAGAACAGCACCAGAACAGCACCAGAACAATGGCTAGGACAAGGCGGTCCTGACCTTATTGAACTTGGCGTTGGCGTTGCTGCCAACAGCTGACACGGAGGCAATGCAGACGATGACGATAAGGGCCAGCATCACTGCGTACTCGACAGCGGTTGGGCCGTCTTCCGACACCAGGAAGTTGCGAACGCTTCGCAGAATCGACTTCTTCATTTCAGAGTACCTCAGGGCAAAGATGTTACAGCGAGTTGATATTGCAGGCGGGGTATACCCGCTTCTTCAATAAAACCTAGGTCACACCCCAAGGACGTCAAGAACGACTTGAGGAATTTGCAGGATTCGTCTGTGTCGATTGTTTTTGGCAGCGTCTGTTGCTCTGAGGAAGCATGGTGATGTCTTGCCGCGAAACGAAAAAAGGATGCGAATCATTGACTCGCATCCTTTCACTGTTCGTTTTAAGCGAAGTGTACCCGAATGCCACATTGTGACATCCAACACTCCGGCTGATTCAGCTTATGACAGGTAGCTTGATACCTTGTTGAATCGTGCGTTTGCGTTGCTGCCCACTGCTGATACAGAGGCCAGACATACGACAACGATCAACGCCAGCATTACCGCGTATTCAACTGCGGTTGGGCCGTCTTCAGATACCAGGAACTTCTTAACGCTGTTTGCAAACTTCGTCATTGTAAAACCCCTCACGTTGGAGCCCGGATCCGGGCAGGTGACGTCACGGCGGAGTGCTACCCGCCAACACATAAGTACTCTGCCACGCAGAGTTAACACTTAAAGAAATCAGCGGCTGCTTTCCCGCTGAGCCGTTGCGATGATTAGTCATTCACAACACGGAAAACCTAGGTCACGATTTTTGCGTGTCAAAACTTTTTCCGCGGTATTGAATTTCGTCGGCTGATCCGGAACCTCTCTTCAGGCGTGGACGCATTGCGTGAAGTGGCGTCTCCCTCACTGTGAACAGCAATCGGAAGCCGATACTGCACAATGGTTTCGGCGATTTTGCTGACCGAGAAACTGGCCGGGTACTTTAGTCCCGGCTGCTTCTGATCTGCATAAGGAACTACGTAGAACTCCGACCGTTGTTTGAGCGTCTCCAGAGTCTGCATCCTGTACTCGGGATACCATTTCTCGATCCGTCGGCCAGCATCTCGCTGCACAATTCGTAATGCGGAATCCTGCGACAGATCCGAATCATTAAAGTCTGCCAGCCGATATTCTGTAGCAAGCTCTGGATAGTGATGCTTCAGCGGCATCCATGCAATTCGGTCTTCAAAGATGATGGTCGCGTCATCAGGACAATTGCGAAGCTGCTGTAGCAAACTGACCTGGTAACGTTGTTCATCGTTCCACTGTTGGCCGTAACCAACTACCGCGTAGCTGAATCCAGCAAGGCTCAGCACCATCATGGTGTGCTGTATTTTTCGGTGCGTCTGGTGCAGTAACATGGCAAAGACAGGTGCCAGCCCGAAGATTCCGACAATGGCATATCTTGCCACCAGCGATGGCTGAAGGACCCAGGCGACTAACACGATGACGAGCGGCATCAAGGCCAGACTAACGCATGGCAAAAGCTCCGTTGATCTCTCCGGCAGTGATCGGAATATTTTTTCCTCCATCGTTTTGCGAGCCAGCATCACTCCGGCAACAGCGGCTGCCGAGCAAAGCAGGATCTGCCACGCCGGAAACATATAATTCAGGAATTGCAGGCTGTCTGAAACAGTGGCCGGTGAAATCCATGTGGGACGACTGATCGCGGCCTTTTGTCCATACAGAAACGGAAGACAGGCACACACACCGGTGATCCCACTGGCCAGCATGACCAGAGCTCGTGCGTAACCACGTTCATCAGCATGCTGACGAATCACCAGCGGCAGACCGATGAGACCCAATGACAAGATTCCAAACCAATGACTCGTCGCCGTGAGCAGCGATAGTCCGGCAATCAGCAGCCATTGCAGACGACGCTTTGCGCTGGATTCCGGATTCCACTGGAGCACGCAGCAGAGCCAGACAACACAGGAACACCAGAATCCGTAAAACCGGATCTCTGTCGATTGATGGATAATTAGCGGATGTGAAGCGGTCAACACCACCGCAGCAAGGCTGACTTTCCAGTCAAAGAGACGCGCGAGGATCAGATAAAGTCCCGCCATTGCGGATAGCATCCACATCGCCGACAGGATTCTCAGAAACTTTTCACTTTGCGGGCCGGCAACGCTGCTGATCGCGCGAGTCACCAGGAACCATGACGGTGGATTGAAATCGGCTCCGTCGGACAACGCCATCATGGCGTGTGAGGTGCTGTTGTCAGTGACAATCAACCACGAATGGATTTCATCCATCCAGAGTTTGCGAGTCATCAACAGTGTGCCGTTGCTCAATGCGGCCGTCGCAATCAGCAGAATTACTACCAGTCCCATGCCCCGCATTCGAGCTTTGTATTGTTCCGCTTCCTGAAAGGCTTCTTCCGACTGTGGCACGATGAGTTCTCCGATACAGAAAAGGCGCCGGATAAAAACCCGTATCCGCCTGCCATGCGTTTTCTATGGCTTTACTCCCCACAGGCGACAACGTTGCCCGTGCAATGTTTTTCATCGGCAGGATGTGCCGAAAATCGGGA